>NZ_JAHBDR010000037.1:0-107543 GCF_019956575.1 Pseudomonas sp. A-R-19 | reverse complement strand
GCTCGCGAAAGCGGTGTATCAGGCGGCATGGATGTCACTGATACACCGCATTCGCGAGCAAGCCCGCTCCCACATTGGTTTGTGCGGTGGCTAAAAAATCAGCCGGCCATCTCCAGCCGGTTACGACCTTCGCGCTTGGCCACATACAACGCGCTGTCGGCACGTCGCAACAGGCTGTCGGCAGACTCGCCGGGTAACAGGGTCGAACAGCCGAGGCTGACCGTCAGCAAAATCGTATGACCATCGGCCAAGTACTCTTCAGACTGCGCTGCAAAACGCAGCCGCTCACCGACCATGGCCGCGGCCTCGCGACAGGTATTCGACAGCAGGATCAGGAACTCTTCACCGCCATAGCGGAACACCATGTCGACGTTGCGCAGCTGGTTTTTGATTGAGGCAGCAACCGCCTTGAGCACGTCATCGCCGGTGCTATGGCCATGGGAATCATTGACTTGCTTGAAATGATCGATGTCCAGCATCAGCACCGATAACGGTTGCAGATGGCGCCGGGACAGCTCGATTTCCCTCTGCAGCGTCTGGTCCATGGCGATGCGGTTACCGGTGTCCGTCAGTGGGTCGCGCAGTGCATTTTGGGTGGCGGTACGGTAAAGCAGTGCGTTGCGCATCGGGAACAGCAGCGCGGCCAGCAGTGATTCGAGATTGCCTTGTTCCTGTTCGCTGAAACGCTGATTGCGGCGGAAAATCAACTCACCCAGGTGCTCGCCTTCGTGGCTGAGGCTGTAACTGATGGAATGGTGACCGCGCTGGCCGAACTCCAGGCGTAGATCGCTGCTCTTGTGCAGGTAGCACAAGGCATCCAACGGCACCATTCGCTGAATCTCGCGATAGAACGTCCCAAGAATGCGTTGCGGCTCCAGACTGGTTTGCAGCTGCAGGCTCAGTTGCTGGCGCAATTGCGCAAGACTGACAGGCCTTTCCAGGAGGGGCGGCTGCTGACCAAAGCCCAGGCGCTGCAATTTGGCGCTATCGAAATCAATTGCGTTGGTCTGGGAAGGTGGTTTCATTAGGCGTGCGCCCCTAAGCAGTAAGGCTGTCTTACAAGCAGGGTGAGAGCGGCTTAGGGCTGCGCGTCGTACTGGTCCGTCAGTCCCGTAGGACATTTCGTACAAGTTTAATCTGCTTTATGGAAGATGAGTAATCTCTCCACTCAAGCTTCGCCCCGCCTGCATTCACGTTACCTGTCTGAGCAAACTTAGAGCGAAAGTCGTGCCATTCGGTTCATCCGAATAAATTGTGTATTAAATCAATAAGTTGTCGTTAGGTGGCAACCTGCGGAGCGCTGCGAGTGACGTTTGTTTGACGGGTTGTTACCTGAACTCGAGACCTTTCGAGTGCCGCGCCGGGAAGCCGGCGCGGCAGCAAAAAAGCGACGTACGGTCGTTATTGGGCGTTGAACGCCTGGCCATTGATACCGGTGCTGTCCGGGCCCATCAGGTAGAGGTAGACCGGCATGATCTCCTCGGGCGTCGGGTTGTTCAGTGGATTTTCACCCGGGTAAGCCTGGGCGCGCATGCTGGTGCGGGTAGCGCCCGGGTTGATGCTGTTGGAGCGTACCGGGGCCACGGTATCGACCTCATCAGCCAGGGTTTGCATCAGGCCTTCAGTGGCGAATTTGGAGACGCCGTAGGCGCCCCAGTACGCGCGCCCTTTGCGGCCGACGCTGCTGGAAGTGAACACCACCGAAGCGTCCTGCGACAGCTTGAGCAGCGGCAACAGGGTGCTGGTGAGCATGAACATGGCATTGACGTTGACTTGCATGACTCGCATGAAGTTTTCGCCGGAAAGCTGCTCGATCGGCGTGCGCGGGCCGATGATCGAAGCATTGTGCAGCAGGCCGTCAAGATGCCCGAATTCGGTTTCGATCATCGCCGCCAGCTCATCGTATTGATGGGGCAGGGCGGTTTCGAGGTTGAACGGGATCACCGCCGGCTGTGGATGACCGGCGGCTTCGATTTCGTCGTAGACCTGGGACAAGTTGGCTTCGGTCTTTCCCAGCAGCAGCACGGTGGCGCCATGGGCTGCGTAGGTTTTTGCCGCTGCGGCGCCGATGCCGCGACCTGCGCCGGTGACCAGAATGACCCGATCCTTGAGCAGTTCGGGGCGGGCGGAATAATCAAACATAAAAAACCTCTCCAAAGACCTGCATCGAAACTGTGGCGAGGGAGCTTGCTCCCGCTCGGCTGCGAAGCAGTCGTAATCTTTTAATAACGGTTCCCGAGAAGGCGCATGCATAGGCAGAGGGGGCGCTTCGCGATCCAGCGGGAGCAAGCTCCCTCGCCACAAAAGCAGATGCCCACATCAAGCGATCTGCCTCAGCAGCTGCAAAGCGCACTATCGAGCACCTTGCGCAGCTCCAGCGGATGATCGACCACCACATCCGCGCCCCAATGCCGCGGATTATCATCCGGGTGGATATAGCCAAAGGTCACCGCAGCCGTCTTCGTGCCGGCATCGCGGCCCGATTCGATGTCGCGCAGGTCATCGCCGACGAACAGCACGCTGGCCGGGTCGAGGTCGAGCATCTTGCAGGCCAGGATCAGCGGCTCCGGATCCGGTTTGCTGTTTTTTACGTGATCCGGGCAGATCAGCAATGCCGAGCGCTCGGCCAGCCCCAACTGCTGCATGATCGGCTCGGCGAAGCGCAGCGGCTTGTTGGTGACCACGCCCCAGATCAGGTTGGCTTTCTCGATATCGGCAAGCAATTCAGCCATGCCGTCGAACAGTTTGCTGTGGACCGCACAACCGACGAGGTAGCGCTCCAGGAACTCCAGGCGCAACTCCTCGAACCCTGGCGATTCCGGGTCCATGGCGAAGGTCACGGCGACCATCGCCCTGGCACCACCGGAAATCTCGTCGCGGATGTGCTTGTCGTTCATCGGTGGCAAGCCGCGGTCGGCACGCATCGCCTGACAGATCGCAATGAAGTCCGGCGCGGTGTCGAGCAGGGTGCCGTCCATGTCGAATAGAACTGCTCTGATAGGCATCGGCTTACTCCTCGCGCAGGGTCTGGATCATGTAGTTGACGTCCACATCGGTGGCCAGCTTGTAGTGCTTGGTCAGCGGGTTGTAGGTCAGGCCGATGATGTCCTTGACGGTCAGGCCAGCCATGCGACTCCAGGCGCCGAGCTCGGAAGGGCGGATGAATTTCTTGAAGTCGTGGGTGCCGCGCGGCAGCAGCTTCATGATGTATTCGGCGCCGACGATGGCGAACAGGTACGCCTTCGGGTTGCGGTTGATGGTGGAGAAGAACACTTGGCCGCCGGGCTTGACCATGCGGAAGCAGGCACGGATGACAGACGACGGGTCCGGTACGTGCTCAAGCATCTCCAGGCAGGTGACGACGTCGAACTGCTCGGGCATTTCGTCGGCCAGGGATTCGGCGGTGATCTGCCGGTATTCGACGCTCACGCCCGACTCCAACTGATGCAGTTGGGCAACCGCCAACGGCGCTTCGCCCATGTCGATACCCATGACGGTCGCGCCGCGTTGGGCCATGGCTTCGCTGAGGATGCCGCCGCCGCAACCGACGTCGAGGACCTTTTTGCCGGCCAGGTTGACTCGCTCGTCAATCCAGTTGACCCGCAGCGGGTTGATGTCGTGCAGTGGTTTGAATTCGCTTTCGCGGTCCCACCAGCGATGGGCCAGGGCCTCGAATTTGGCGATTTCGGCGTAGTCGACGTTGCTCATGGTTTAAGTCCTCTAAAACTTGAAAAATCCTGTTGCCCCGGAAAGCGTTCCAGGGTGCTTACGATTCGGTGCGGCCACTGATGCGCTGGCCCCAAGCCCTCGCGACAGTGCCAAGCTGTTGTTCATCCAGGCGTGTCAGGCGGCGGTCGTCGAGCAGCTGCTTGCCGGCAACCCAGAGGTGTTTCACGCAGTCCCGCCCGGTGGCGTATATAAGCTGCGAAACCGGATCGTAGACCGGCTGCTGGGCCAGGCCGGAGAGGTCGAAAGCCACCATGTCCGCCGCTTTGCCGATTTCCAGTGAGCCGACATCGGCCTCGATGCCCAGTGCCCGGGCCCCGTTGAGAGTGGCCATGCGCAAGGCGCGATGGGCATCCAGGGCGGTGGCCGAGCCGGCGACAGCCTTGGCCAGCAAAGCAGCGGTGCGGGTTTCGCCGAGAAGATCGAGGTCATTGTTACTGGCCGCGCCATCGGTGCCGACCGCGACATTGACCCCGGCCTCCCACAAACGCTCGACCGGGCAGAATCCGCTGGCCAGCTTCAGGTTCGACTCCGGGCAATGAATCACGCTGCTGTTGCTTTCTACCAGCAGTGCCAGGTCTTCATCGCTGATCTGGGTCATGTGAACCGCCTGGAAGCGCGGCCCCAGCAAGCCCAGGCGCGCCAGGCGGGCCAGCGGGCGCTCACCACGTTGTTCGATCGATTGCTGCACTTCGAAGGCGGTTTCGTGCACGTGCATGTGGATCGAAGCGTCCAGTTCTTCGGCGATCACCCGGATTTTTTCCAGGTTTTCGTCGCCTACGGTATAGGGTGCATGGGGGCCGAAAGTGATTTTGATGCGCTCGTGGTGCTTGAGATCGCCAAACAGTTCAACGCCCTGACGAATGGCTTCGTCCGCGGTAGCGGCGCCCGGAATGGGGAAGTCGAGGATCGGAATCGCGATCTGCGCGCGAATACCGCTGTTGTGCACGCGCTCGCTGGCAACCTTCGGGAAGAAGTACATGTCAGAGAAACAGGTGATGCCGCCTTTGATTTGCTCGGCAATCGCAAGGTCGGTGCCATCGCGCACGAAGTCCTCGTCGACCCACTTGGCTTCGGCGGGCCAGATGTGGTTTTCCAGCCAGGTCATCAATGGCAGGTCATCGGCCAGGCCACGGAACAGCGTCATTGCCGCATGGCCGTGGGCATTGATCAGGCCTGGACTGAGGAGCATGTCGGGCAGTTCGCGGATTTCGGTTGCGTTAAGCTTCAGGGCGGCGGAACGTGGCCCGATAAACACGATGCGTCCATCACGGATGCCCACGCCATGTTCTTTGAGGACAACACCAGCGGGTTCGACGGGTACCAGCCAGGTCGGCAGCAATAACAGGTCGAGCGCAGCGGCAGTGTTCGGCATCGAGGGTTGGTTCCAGTGCTTTTATAAAGGATGGCGAAGTATACCCGAGCGTCTTCGCGGGGGGATCGCTATAATCGGCGGCTTTTGTTCATGAGTGCGGGGTGTGGGATGCGCGATCGACTGTTGGCTGCGGAGAAGGTGAAGGCCATCGATTGGCGTGATGGCGCTCTCCATCTGCTGGATCAGCGTATTTTGCCATTCGAGGAAACCTGGATTGCCTACACCAGCGCTGCTGGCGTGGCCGAGGCCATTCGCTCGATGGTGGTGCGTGGCGCGCCGGCCATCGGCATCAGCGCCGCTTATGGCATCGTGCTCGCGGCCCGCGCGCGGATTGCCGAAGGTGGCGACTGGTACGCTGCGCTGGAGGAGGATTTCATGCTGTTGGCCGACTCCCGTCCTACCGCGGTCAACCTGTTCTGGGCACTGGGCCGCATGCACGACCGGCTTGATCGCCTGAAAGACAATGCCGATCCGCTGCAGGTGCTGGAAGCTGAGGCTATCGCCATTCACGAAAGTGATCGCGAGGCCAACCTGACCATGGCGCAGTTGGGTGTCGACCTGATCCGCAAGCATCAGGGCAACGCCCAGGCGATCCTGACCCACTGCAACACCGGCGCGCTGGCCACGGGCGGCTTCGGCACGGCGCTGGGCGTGATTCGTGCTGCATTCATCGAGGGCATGGTCGAGCAGGTCTATGTCGATGAAACCCGCCCATGGCTGCAGGGTTCGCGACTGACCGCGTGGGAACTGGCCAATGAGGGCATTCCCGTGACCCTCAACGTCGATTCCGCTGCTGCGCATATCATGAAGACCAAGGGCCCCACCTGGGTCATCGTCGGCGCTGACCGGATCACCGCCAATGGCGACGTGGCCAACAAGATCGGCACCTATCAACTGGCCGTCAACGCCATGCACCACGGTGTGCGCTTCATGGTGGTGGCGCCGAGCTCGACCATCGACATGAACCTGGCCAGCGGCGATGACATTCCGATCGAAGAGCGTGATGGTCGTGAGTTGCTGGAGGTCGGTGGCAAGCGCGTCGGGGCCGACGTCCATGCCTTCAACCCGGTGTTCGACGTGACGCCGGCGGATCTGATCGATGCGATCGTCACCGAAAAAGGCATCGTCGAGCGCCCGGATACAGCGAAAATGGCACAGTTGATGTGCCGCAAGCGTCTGCATTGACGGTCACTGGCGCCTGCCAGATTGCCTTCGCGGGCAAGCCCGCTCCCACAGGTTTTGTGAACACCCTGAAACCCTGTGGGAGCGGGCTTGCCCGCGAAGAGGCCCTGAAAGCCAATGGATCAGCCAGATCCTGCCCCAAATTCCTCATTCAAAACGGCTCTAAGCCTCTCACGTCCCCTTCAAGCCTGTCACCGGTCAACTAACTACTCTCCATGCGCATCTGGGGGATAGGTGCGTGGCGGCTCTTGTGATAACATCCGGCGGTTTCCAGGGTTGCTCGAAGTGGTGACCCGTACTGCGCAGATCCATGGCATAACTCGTTGATTTGTCGTAAGTCGATACATGGCACTCAGCCTGTATCGGCGAGCTTCGTTGTCCCATATGGATATGACGAAGTTTCACCAGAAAAAGGAATCAGGCTTCTCATGGGCGAACTGGCCAAAGAAATCCTCCCGGTCAATATCGAAGACGAGCTGAAGCAGTCCTACCTCGACTACGCGATGAGCGTAATTGTCGGGCGGGCACTGCCGGATGCGCGCGATGGCTTGAAGCCCGTGCACCGGCGCGTGCTGTTCGCGATGAGCGAGCTGGGCAACGACTTCAACAAGCCGTACAAGAAATCTGCCCGTGTTGTCGGTGACGTGATCGGTAAGTATCACCCGCATGGTGATACCGCGGTGTACGACACCATCGTTCGGATGGCGCAGCCATTCTCCCTGCGCTACCTGCTGGTAGACGGCCAGGGCAACTTCGGTTCGGTGGACGGCGACAACGCCGCGGCCATGCGATACACCGAAGTACGCATGACCAAGCTGGCGCACGAGCTGCTGGCTGACCTGCATAAAGAAACCGTGGACTGGGTGCCGAACTACGACGGCACCGAAATGATCCCGGCGGTCATGCCAACCCGTATTCCCAACCTGCTGGTCAACGGCTCCAGCGGTATTGCCGTGGGCATGGCGACCAACATTCCGCCGCACAACCTCGGTGAAGTCATCGACGGTTGCCTGGCGCTCATCGACAACCCCGAGCTGACTGTCGACGAGCTGATGCAATACATCCCTGGTCCGGACTTCCCGACCGCCGCGATCATCAACGGTCGCGCCGGCATCATCGAAGCCTACCGCACCGGTCGCGGGCGTATTTACATGCGCGCCCGCTCGATGATCGAAGACATCGACAAGGTCGGTGGCCGCCAGCAGATCGTCATCACCGAACTTCCTTACCAGCTGAACAAGGCGCGTCTGATCGAGAAGATCGCCGAGCTGGTAAAAGAGAAGAAGCTCGAAGGCATCACCGAACTGCGCGACGAGTCCGACAAGGACGGTATGCGCGTCGTGATCGAGCTGCGTCGTGGCGAAGTGCCTGAGGTGATCCTCAACAACCTCTACGCCCAGACCCAGCTGCAAGCGGTGTTCGGTATCAACATCGTCGCGCTGATCGACGGCCGCCCGCGCATCCTGAACCTCAAGGACCTGCTGGAAGCCTTCGTTCGTCACCGTCGCGAAGTGGTAACCCGTCGTACCGTGTTCGAACTGCGCAAGGCGCGCGAGCGTGGTCACATCCTTGAAGGTCAAGCGGTTGCCCTGTCGAACATCGACCCGGTCATCGCCCTGATCAAGGCCTCGCCAACGCCGTCGGAAGCCAAGGAAGCGCTGATCAGCACGCCTTGGGAATCCTCGGCTGTTGTCGCGATGGTAGAGCGTGCCGGTGCCGACTCTTGCCGTCCAGAGACCCTGGACCCGCAATACGGTCTGCGCGAAGGCAAATACTTCCTGTCGCCGGAACAGGCACAAGCCATTCTGGAACTGCGTCTGCACCGCCTGACCGGCCTGGAACACGAAAAACTGCTGGCCGAGTATCAAGAGATCCTCAACCAGATCGGCGAGCTGATCCGCATCCTCAACAGCGCCACGCGCCTGATGGAAGTGATCCGCGAAGAGCTGGAAGTGATCCGTGCCGAATACGGCGACGTTCGTCGTACCGAGATCCTCGATGCCCGTCTCGACCTGACCCTGGGTGACATGATCCCGGAAGAAGAGCGCGTCGTGACCATTTCCCACGGTGGCTACGCCAAGACCCAGCCATTGGCTGCGTACCAGGCCCAGCGTCGTGGCGGTAAAGGCAAGTCGGCGACCGGCGTCAAGGATGAGGACTACATCGCTCACCTGCTGGTTGCCAACAGCCACACCACGCTGTTGCTGTTCTCCAGCAAGGGCAAGGTGTACTGGCTGAAAACCTACGAAATCCCGGAAGCGTCCCGCGCTGCCCGTGGTCGTCCGCTGGTCAACCTGCTGCCGCTGGATGACGGTGAGTACATCACCACCATGCTGCCGGTCGAGGAATACACCGAAGGTCACTACATTTTCATGGCCACCGCCAACGGCACCGTGAAGAAGACCCCGCTGGAATCCTTCAGCCGTCAACGCAGCGTCGGCCTGATCGCGCTGGAGCTGGACGAAGGCGACGTGCTGATTTCCGCGGCCATCACCGATGGCGAGCGTGAAGTCATGCTGTTCTCCGACGGCGGCAAGGTTACCCGCTTCAAGGAATCCGACGTTCGCGCCATGGGCCGTACCGCCCGCGGTGTGCGCGGCATGCGTCTACCGGAAGGCCAGAAGCTGATTTCCATGCTGATCCCGGAAGAAGGCAGCCAGATCCTCACCGCTTCGGCGCGTGGTTTCGGCAAGCGCACGGCGATCACCGAGTTCCCTGAGTACAAGCGTGGCGGTCAGGGCGTTATCGCCATGGTCAGCAACGAGCGTAACGGCCGTCTGGTCGGTGCGGTCCAGGTGCTCGACGGCGAGGAAATCATGCTGATTTCCGACCAGGGCACCCTGGTGCGTACTCGTGTCGACGAAGTGTCCAGCCTGGGTCGTAACACCCAGGGCGTGACCCTGATCAAGCTGGCCAGCGATGAAACGCTGGTTGGGCTGGAGCGGGTTCAGGAGCCGTCGGAAGTCGAGGGTGAAGAGCTCGAAGGCGAAGAGGGTGAAGGGTTTGTCGGTGAAGTCGTGATCGACGACGTTGCCGAAGACCAGCAACTCGACGCTGCCGCTGACGAAGAACCACAGGAATAAGCGGGTAAGCAGGGGGCGGATGAAAATTCGCCCCCTTGTTGTTTGTCCGATGAGAAAATTTCGACACCCACGAAGATCAAATGTGGGAGCGGGCTTGTTGTGGCGAGGGGGCTTGCCCCCGTTGGGGTGCGAAGCGCCCCTGAAACCAGGCGTCGCGGTCTTGCTCTGGAAAGCAGTGACCGATTTACGATTGCTTCGCAATCGAACGGGGGCAAGCCCCCTCGCCACACAAGCCCGCTCCCACATGAGTTTCGTGGCGATTGATGTTGCGATTTATTGCGTGATACCACCAAATCAGAGCGAGATTGGATGTGAGCAAGAGAGCCTATAACTTCTGTGCCGGTCCTGCGGCGCTTCCCGAAGCTGTCCTGCAGCGCGCCCAGGGTGAACTCCTCGACTGGCACGGCAAGGGTCTGTCGGTCATGGAAATGAGCCATCGCAGTGATGAGTTCGTGTCCATCGCCACCAAGGCCGAGCAGGATCTGCGTGATCTGCTGAATATCCCCTCGAACTATAAAGTGCTGTTTCTGCAAGGTGGCGCCAGCCAGCAATTTGCTCAGATTCCTCTGAACCTGTTGCCGGAAAACGGCTCGGCCGACTATATCGACACCGGTATCTGGTCGCAGAAAGCCATCGAAGAAGCTTCGCGCTACGGCCACGTCAACGTTGCCGGCACCGCCAAGCCTTACGACTATTTCGCCATTCCCGGCCAGAACGAATGGAAGCTGTCGAAAGACGCGGCCTACGTTCACTATGCGCCGAACGAAACCATTGGCGGCCTGGAATTCCAATGGATTCCCGAGACCGGTGATGTCCCGCTGGTCGCCGACATGTCCTCGGACATCCTGTCGCGCCCGGTGGATGTTTCGCGTTTCGGCATGATCTACGCCGGCGCGCAGAAAAACATCGGCCCGAGCGGCATCGTCGTCAACATCGTTCGCGAAGACCTGCTGGGCAAGGCCCGTTCCCTGTGCCCGACCATGCTCGACTACAAGGTCGCGGCCGATAACGGTTCGATGTACAACACCCCGCCGACCCTGGCCTGGTATCTGTCCGGCCTGGTGTTCGAGTGGCTGAAAGAGCAGGGCGGTGTCGAGGCCATCGGCAAGCTCAACGAAATCAAGCAGCGCACGTTGTACGGTTTCATCGATGCCAGCGGCCTTTACAGCAACCCGATCAACAAGTCGGACCGCTCGTGGATGAACGTGCCGTTCCGCCTGGCTGATGATCGTCTGGACAAGCCGTTCCTGGCCGGTGCCGACGAGCGTGGCCTGTTGAACCTCAAGGGTCACCGTTCCGTGGGCGGCATGCGCGCCTCCATCTATAACGCCGTCGACATCAACGCCGTCAACGCGCTGGTTTCGTACATGGCAGAGTTCGAGAAGGAACACGGCTAATGTCTGAGCAAGAACTCAAGGCACTGCGCCTGCGCATTGATGCCCTGGACGAAAAGGTCCTGGAGTTGATCAGTGAACGTGCGCGCTGCGCCCAGGAAGTCGCGCGAGTAAAGATGGCCTCGCTGGCCGAAGGCGAAGTGCCGGTGTTCTATCGTCCTGAGCGCGAAGCTCAGGTGCTCAAGCGTGTCATGGAGCGCAACCAGGGGCCGCTGGGCAACGAAGAGATGGCGCGGTTGTTCCGTGAAATCATGTCTTCGTGCCTGGCGCTCGAGCAGCCGCTGAAAGTGGCTTATCTCGGCCCTGAAGGCACCTTCACTCAAGCTGCTGCAATGAAGCACTTCGGCCACGCGGTGATCAGCAAGCCGATGGCGGCGATCGACGAAGTGTTCCGTGAAGTGGCGGCCGGTGCGGTGAATTTTGGCGTGGTGCCGGTGGAAAACTCCACCGAAGGCGCAGTCAACCACACCCTCGACAGCTTCCTCGAGCATGACATGGTGATCTGCGGCGAAGTCGAGCTGCGTATCCACCATCACCTGTTGGTCGGTGAAAACACCAAGACCGACAGCATCAGCCGCATCTATTCCCACGCCCAGTCCCTGGCCCAGTGCCGCAAGTGGCTGGACGCCCATTACCCGAATGTCGAGCGCGTGGCGGTGTCCAGCAACGCCGAAGCGGCCAAGCGGGTCAAGGGTGAGTGGAACTCGGCGGCGATTGCCGGTGATATGGCGGCTGGCCTGTACGGTTTGACCCGATTGGCCGAGAAAATCGAGGACCGCCCGGATAACTCCACGCGGTTCCTGATGATCGGTAATCAGGAAGTGCCGCCGACTGGCGACGACAAGACTTCGATCATTGTTTCGATGAGCAACAAGCCAGGTGCGCTCCATGAGCTGCTGGTGCCGTTCCACGACAACGGCATCGACCTGACGCGCATCGAGACTCGTCCGTCGCGCAGCGGTAAATGGACCTACGTGTTCTTCATCGACTTCGTCGGCCACCACCGCGACCCGCTGGTAAAAGGTGTGCTGGAAAAGATCAGTCAGGAAGCAGTGGCACTCAAGGTGCTGGGTTCCTACCCGAAAGCAGTTCTCTAAGGGGCGGTAGCAAATGAGTGGCAATTTCCTCGCTCTGGCACAGCCGGGCGTGCAACAACTTTCGCCTTACGTTCCAGGCAAGCCCGTGGACGAACTGGCGCGTGAGCTGGATCTCGATCCAGCCAACATCATCAAGCTGGCGAGTAACGAAAACCCGCTGGGTCCTGGCCCCAGGGCGCTGGCGGCTATCCGCGAGGCGCTGGCCGAGCTGACCCGCTATCCGGACGGCAACGGCTTTGCGCTGAAGTCCCTGCTGGCCGAACAGTGCCGTGTCGAGCTGAATCAAGTGACGCTGGGCAATGGTTCCAACGACATCCTGGAGCTGGTCGCGCGTGCGTATCTGGCGCCGGGTCTGAATGCCGTGTTCAGTGAGCATGCGTTCGCGGTCTACCCGATTGCCACTCAGGCCGTCGGCGCACAGGCCAAGGTGGTTCCGGCCAAGGATTGGGGGCATGACCTGCCTGCCATGCTGGCAGCCATCGATGCCAATACCCGTGTGGTCTTTATCGCCAACCCGAACAACCCCACCGGAACCTGGTTCGATGCCGAGGCATTGGACGAATTCCTGCAGGATGTTCCGGAGCATGTGCTGGTCGTGCTGGACGAGGCTTACATCGAATACGCCGAAGGCAGCGACCTGCCGGATGGCCTGGACTTCCTCGCGGCTTATCCGAACCTGCTGGTTTCCCGCACCTTCTCCAAGGCCTATGGCCTGGCGGCACTGCGCGTGGGTTATGGCTTGTCGACGCCGGTGGTCGCAGACGTGCTGAACCGCGTACGCCAGCCGTTCAACGTCAACAGCCTGGCCCTGGCCGCTGCTTGTGCGGCGTTGAAGGACGAAGAGTATCTGGCGCAAAGCCGCCAGCTGAACGAGTCCGGCATGCAGCAGTTGGAAGCCGGCTTCCGTGAGCTGGGGCTGAGCTGGATTCCATCCAAAGGCAACTTCATCTGCGTCGACCTCGGTCAGATCGCGGCCCCGGTGTTCCAGGGCCTGCTGCGTGAAGGTGTGATCGTGCGTCCGGTGGCCAACTACGGCATGCCGAATCACCTGCGCGTCACCATTGGCCTGCCGGCAGAGAACAGCCGCTTCCTTGAGGCGCTGACCAAGGTTCTGGCTCGTGGTTGATGTCACTGCTCTGCAATCTGCTGAACCTATGATCGGTCGCCTGGTGGTGGTCGGTCTCGGGCTGATCGGCGGTTCGTTTGCCAAGGGCTTGCGTGAACGCGGCGTGTGCCGCGAAGTGGTCGGGGTCGATCTCGATCCACAATCGCGCAAGCTGGCGGTCGAGTTGGGTGTGGTGGATCGCTGTGAAGACGACCTGGTGGCTGCCTGTCAGGGTGCTGACGTGATTCAGTTGGCAGTGCCGATTCTGGCCATGGAGAAAGTGCTCGCGCGTTTGGCGAGCGTGGATCTGGGGCAAGCGATCCTGACCGATGTCGGCAGCGCCAAAGGCAATGTGGTGCGTGCGGCAACCGAGGCGTTCGGTGGCATGCCGGCGCGGTTCGTGCCGGGCCATCCGATTGCCGGTTCCGAGCAGAGTGGCGTGGAAGCCTCAAACGCCGAGCTGTTCCGTCGCCACAAAGTGATCCTCACTCCGCTGGATCAGACCGATCCGGCAGCGCTAGCGGTAGTCGACCGTCTGTGGCGCGAGCTGGGCGCCGATGTCGAGCACATGCAGGTCGAGCGTCACGACGAAGTATTGGCGGCGACCAGTCACCTGCCGCACTTGCTGGCGTTCGGTTTGGTCGATTCGTTGGCCAAGCGCAATGAAAATCTTGAGATCTTCCGTTACGCTGCGGGCGGTTTCCGCGATTTCACAAGAATCGCCGGTAGCGACCCGGTCATGTGGCACGACATCTTCCTCGCCAACCGCGAAGCTGTCCTGCGCACACTCGATACATTTCGCAGCGACCTCGACGCCTTGCGCGACGCGGTCGATGCAGGGGATGGGCACCAATTGTTGGGCGTTTTCACTCGCGCCCGGGTTGCCCGCGAGCATTTCAGTAAAATCCTGGCCCGCAGGGCCTATGTGGACGCTATGAATTCCAACGATCTGATTTTCCTGGCTCAACCTGGTGGCCGCCTGTCCGGTCGGATTCGCGTACCAGGTGACAAATCGATTTCCCACCGTTCGATCATGCTCGGTTCGCTGGCCGAAGGTGTCACCGAGGTCGAGGGTTTCCTTGAGGGTGAAGATGCCCTGGCGACCTTGCAGGCTTTCCGTGACATGGGCGTCGTGATCGAAGGCCCGCACCACGGTCGCGTGACCATTCACGGCGTTGGCCTGCATGGCCTGAAGCCGGCACCGGGCCCGATCTACCTGGGCAATTCCGGTACTTCGATGCGTCTGCTCTCCGGCCTGCTGGCTGCGCAGGACTTCGACAGCACCTTGACCGGCGACGCTTCGCTGTCCAAGCGCCCGATGAATCGGGTCGCCAATCCATTGCGTGAAATGGGTGCCGTGATCGAGACCGCCGCTGAGGGTCGTCCACCGATGATCATTCGTGGTGGCCACAAGCTCAAGGGGCTGACCTACACGATGCCGATGGCCAGTGCCCAGGTTAAGTCCTGCCTGCTGTTGGCCGGCCTGTATGCCGAAGGCAAGACCACGGTTACCGAGCCTGCACCGACCCGCGACCATACCGAGCGCATGCTGCGCGGCTTCGGCTACCCGGTAGCGGTCAACGGCGCGACCGCATCGGTCGAGTCCGGCAACAAGTTGACCGCAACCCATATTGAAGTGCCGGGCGATATCTCGTCTTCGGCGTTCTTCCTGGTGGCCGCTTCGATCGCCGAAGGTTCGGAGCTGGTGCTGGAACATGTCGGCATCAACCCGACCCGTACCGGCGTGATCGACATCCTGCGCCTGATGGGCGCCGACATCACCCTGGAAAACCAGCGTGAAGTGGGTGGCGAGCCGGTGGCCGACCTGCGCGTACGTGCAGCTAAACTCAAAGGTATCGAGATTCCCGAGGCGCTGGTTCCGCTGGCCATCGACGAATTCCCGGTGCTGTTCGTGGCAGCTGCCTGCGCCGAAGGGCGCACCGTGCTGACCGGCGCCGAAGAGCTGCGGGTCAAGGAATCGGATCGTATCCAGGTCATGGCGGACGGTCTGCTGGCTCTGGGCGTCAAGTGCGAGCCAACCCCGGATGGCATCATCATCGACGGCGGCCAGATCGGCGGCGGTGAAGTGCACGGCCATGGTGATCACCGTATCGCCATGGCGTTCAGCGTTGCTTCGTTGCGCGCCAGTGCGCCGATCCGCATCCATGATTGCGCCAACGTCGCGACGTCGTTCCCGAACTTCCTGGCGCTGTGCGCACAGGTCGGCATTCGTGTGGCACAAGAGGCACAGTCGTGAACAACATTGCACCGGTCATCACCATCGATGGACCAAGCGGTTCGGGCAAGGGCACGGTAGCCGGGATTCTGGCCAAACGCCTGGGCTGGAACCTGCTGGATTCCGGTGCGCTGTACCGATTGCTGGCCTTTGCCGCGCATAATCATGGCGTCGACCTGACCAACGAAGAGCTGCTGAAGAAACTCGCCGCTCATCTGGATGTGCAGTTCATCGCCGCGACGGACGGTCAGTTGCAGCGCATCATCCTTGAAGGTGATGAAGTCAGCGATGTCATTCGTACCGAAAGCGTCGGTTCCGGCGCTTCCCAGGTGGCTGCGCTGCCCGCTGTACGCGAGGCGCTGCTGCAACGCCAGCGCGCTTTTCAGGAAGCGCCGGGGCTGGTTGCCGATGGTCGCGACATGGGCACGGTGGTTTTTCCTGACGCGCCGCTGAAGATTTTTCTGACCGCCAGTGCCGAGGAGCGGGCACGCCGTCGATATTTGCAGTTGAAGGGCAAAGTCGAGGGTGTTAGTCTGTCGAGTCTGCTAGATGAGATACGTGCGCGCGATGAGCGTGACACCCAGCGAGCGGTAGCCCCGCTCAAACCGGCGGCTGACGCCATACAGCTGGATTCCACGGAATTGTCCATCGACCAGGTGCTGGAACGCATCATGAGCGAGATCGCCATTCGCGATATCGCCGGGTGACCAAGAAGGCCGCAGGGGACCAGTCATAGTCCTGCGGTGGCTTCTTTTAAATGAAACTAACCCACACCGTCTGGGGTGTGGAGATGGGCGTATTCTTCGCCCTCATCAACAGGAATTAAAATGAGCGAAAGCTTTGCGGAACTCTTTGAAGAAAGCCTAAAAACCCTGAACCTTCAGGCAGGCTCCATCATCACCGGTGTTATCGTTGATATCGATTACCAAGCTCGCTGGGTAACCGTTCACGCTGGCCTGAAGTCTGAAGCACTCATCCCGCTTGAGCAGTTCTACAACGACGCTGGCGAACTGAACATCAACGTCGGTGACGAAGTTCACGTTGCTCTGGACTCGGTTGAAGACGGCTTTGGTGAAACCAAGCTGTCCCGTGAAAAAGCCAAGCGCGCTGAATGCTGGATTGTTCTGGAAGCAGCCTTCGCAGCCGAAGAAGTGGTCAAGGGCGTTATCAACGGTAAGGTTAAAGGCGGCTTCACTGTCGACGTTAACGGCATCCGTGCGTTCCTGCCAGGTTCTCTGGTTGACGTCCGTCCAGTGCGCGACACCACGCACCTGGAAGGCAAAGAGCTGGAATTCAAGGTCATCAAGCTGGACCAGAAGCGCAACAACGTTGTCGTTTCCCGTCGCAGCGTCCTGGAAGCCGAGAACTCCGCCGAGCGCGAAGCTCTGCTGGAATCCCTGCAGGAAGGCCAACAAGTCAAAGGTATCGTCAAGAACCTCACCGATTACGGCGCATTCGTCGATCTGGGTGGCGTCGATGGCCTGCTGCACATTACCGACATGGCTTGGAAGCGTATCAAGCATCCTTCCGAAATCGTCAACGTTGGCGACGAGATCGATGTCAAGGTTCTGAAGTACGATCGCGAGCGCAATCGTGTTTCCCTGGGCCTGAAGCAACTGGGCGAAGATCCATGGGTTGCTATCAAAGCCCGTTACCCAGAAAGCACTCGCGTTACCGCGCGTGTAACCAACCTGACCGACTACGGCTGCTTCGCTGAGCTGGAAGAAGGCGTTGAAGGCCTGGTACACGTTTCCGAAATGGACTGGACCAACAAGAACATCCACCCTTCGAAAGTCGTACAAGTCGGCGACGAAGTGGAAGTTATGGTTCTGGACATCGACGAAGAGCGTCGTCGTATCTCCCTGGGCATCAAGCAGTGCAAATCTAACCCATGGGAAGATTTCTCTGGCCAGTTCAACAAGGGCGATAAAATCTCCGGCACCATCAAGTCGATCACCGATTTCGGTATCTTCATTGGTCTGGACGGCGGCATCGACGGCCTGGTTCACCTGTCCGACATCTCCTGGAACGAAGTGGGCGAAGAAGCCGTTCGCCGTTTCAAGAAGGGCGACGAGCTGGACACCGTTATCCTGTCGGTTGACCCAGAGCGCGAGCGCATCTCCCTGGGTATCAAGCAACTGGAAAGCGATCCGTTCTCCGAGTACGTTCAAGAGAACGACAAAGGCGCAATCGTTAAGGGCATCGTGAAAGAAGTTGACGCTAAAGGCGCCATCATCACTCTGGCCGACGATATCGAAGCGACTCTGAAAGCCTCCGAAATCAGCCGTGACCGCGTTGAAGACGCGCGCAACGTTCTGAAAGAAGGCGAAGAAGTAGAAGCCAAGATCATCAGCGTTGACCGCAAGAGCCGTGTAATTCAGCTCTCGATCAAGTCGAAAGACGTTGAAGACGAGAAAGAAGCAATCCAGAGCCTGCGCGACAAGCCAGTAGCTACTGATGCTCCTGTGGCCACCACTCTGGGTGACCTGCTGCGTGCACAAATGGAAAAACAGAACTAAGTTCTGATTTTCTGTAAAAAAGGGTGACTTCGGTCGCCCTTTTTTGTGCCTGGAATTTGCTGGGTGAAGTACGCTCGGGTTTGCTTGCTCGGGTCGTGAACCAAAAACGCTGAAAAAATGTCTGATTGTTTAATCGTATCAAACGCTTATTTGCAGCTAGTCTTTAGCCTGAGACAAATGTTCGGCCGGTAGGCTTTCTGGCAAAAGGAAGTGAATGAACAAGCTCATTGTCGTAGTAGCAGTATTGGCACTGGCGGGCTGTACCACCAACGCCAAAACTCACGTCGTACACGGGGTCAATGGCATTGAGGTCGATTGTTCGGGTCTCGGTTCGAAATGGGATAAGTGTTACAAGCGCGCGGCTAAGGAGTGCAGGGGGGCTGGCTACAAGGTCGTGGTGAGATCTGATGATGTCAAGGAAGAAGAGGAAAGCTACCTTTTCGGATTCAACCCGGCGGGTTTCCTGACGCGCACTATGTTGGTGGTTTGTCGGAGATCGTGATCGCTCAGAAGCCTGCCGCCTTCCAGGAATCAAGCATATTGGGGGGCTGGAATAGATGGCAAAACTCGGGCTGTTCAAAATCACGCCGGCGTGCTAAAACCTTTGAAGCGCTGACCTAGCTGCTTGAAAAAGAAGGGAAAAATATGACGAAGTCGGAGTTGATCGAACGAATTGTCACCCATCAAGGGCTGCTCTCATCCAAGGATGTTGAACTGGCCATCAAGACCATGCTTGAGCAAATGTCCCAATGTCTGGCTACCGGGGACCGTATTGAGATCCGGGGGTTTGGCAGCTTCTCTCTGCATTATCGTGCTCCAAGGGTTGGTCGCAACCCGAAAACCGGCCAGTCAGTCAGTCTCGACGGCAAATTCGTCCCGCATTTCAAGCCAGGTAAAGAACTGCGTGATCGTGTAAATGAGGAAGAGGAGGGGTTAGGTGGCGATGAGTTGGCTAGATAAGAGTCGCATCAAGCGAGTCATGATCACTGGGCTTGTCTTATTAATGTCAATTACATGCCTGCTCTTCGTGCTGGAAAACCAGCAGCTTGTCGTCGTTTCCTTCTTCGGTTTTTCGTCACCTCAGCTACAGATCTCGATGTTCGGAGTTGCTTCGTTCCTGGTGGGAATGATCTTTGGTGGGGGGGTTGTTGTGGCTCATTTCTTGGGGAGAAAGCGTGGACGATAGGCTGGGTAATGGTTTTCCTGGTGTTTTTAAGGTTCGCGTCTGAGGATGTAGCAAAGTATTTTTCGTGAGTTGAGAAAGGAGTGTTGTCGTTTCCTCCTTATCTGCCTCGATCTACATTGATTATTCTCAAGTGGTCTAGCTTATGGGTTAGCGTAACTACTTAAGTGAAAAAGGCTAATAATATATGCGTGTCGATTCAAACAAAGGTAATGAGCTAGAAGATTTTGAGTTTCAACGATTCGTTCGTGCGATTTTTCGTCAAAAATTTATTGTTATCGGCTTTGTTGTTTTGGGTGCTGCTCTTGCCGCGAGCTATGCTTTCCTTGCTTCTCCCGTCTATGAGGCGAAGGTATTTGTAATACCGCCGTCTCAGAGTGATATATCCAACTTCAACTACGGTCGAATGAAAGAGTCAGAGTTGGTTCCTTACACGGTTAAGGACGTCTACGATATCTACACGCGATATTTGCAGGCGGAGTCGCTCCGACTAGACTTTTTTAGCAAGGTTTATGTACCGAGCTTGTCCCCGGAAGAGCAAAAAAAATCCAGGGATGTCCTGTATTCGCATTTCTCTGAGGTGCTGCGTGTGGTTCCGCCGCTTAGGGAGAGCTCTGACAGGTATGCGGTTGTCGTGCAGACCACCCATCCTGAGAAGGCCAAGGAGTGGGTCACTGAATATGTGGTCCAGGCTGGTGAGTTGGCCAAGAATGAAATGATCAAGAACGTTTCAATTGAGTCTGAGGTCCGGGCTCGTAATCTGGAACAACAGATCAGTTCCGCCAGGGAGAAAAGCACTAAGGCCAGAGAGGATTCGATTGTCAGATTGAATGAGGCTCTGCGCATCGCTGATTCAATTGGTCTGGAAAAACCGCCCGCGATCACGGTGAGCCAGTCCGTCATCGCTGGCGGGGAGGCTGGTCAGCTTACGTACATGCGTGGCTCGAAAGCGCTAAAGGCGGAAATTGAAAGTTTGCAGGCTCGCGAGTCCGATGACCCTTTTACGGATCGCTTGCGTGATCTTCAGGACCGCTTCAATTTCTTCAAGGGCCTGAAAACAGAGCCGGCATTGGTGTCCGTCTATCGGCAAGACGGGGTGGTGGAGCTGCCAGACAATCCAGTGAAACCTAACAAGACTCTGGTCCTTGTATTTGGGGTGATTGCTGGCCTGATCGCAGGCATTGCCTTCGTATTGTTTCGTGGGCTGTTTGCCGTGAAGTCGGATTAACTGAATTTCAGTTTTTTGTCTGATGTGCATTTGTAGTGAGTCGCCCAGGGAGGGGCGGCTTCTATTTTTTGACTAGGGGTGGGTTGTCTGGCCGTTTAGTCGAAATGATCGGTTTTTTGTTGAATTATTGGCTCCAGAGGTTTGGCTGGTGTCGGATTCGACAAGAGTGTTTTCAAGGGTGAACCCCTGCTTTCAGGTCCAGCATGTTTTTTTTTGTGCTGGCTTGAGTGTGTCCTCGACATCGTGATAAGTAGGTCGCGATCGAAAACTGGCAATCGCGTTGCGGTGGCTATGCCTTGCGGCCGTGGCTCTGAGTGTGTGCAGGACGGAGGGGTGGGGCGTTCGAGCCGCTCCTTGGCTTTCTGAAAATTGTTATGGCTCCCTTAGGCGCTTTCGGTATAATTTCTCATTTACGCAGCCGTGATGTTTGTTTCTAAAGCGCTAAATTAGGCGCGTTTTTTACGATCGACTTAATATTGATGAATGGCAAGGGAAAACAATGCTTAAACTCGAAGATGTGAAGTTGGCCATAGTGGGTCTCGGTTATGTGGGCTTGCCGCTGGCGGTTGAGTTTGGCAAAAAAATGCAAGTCGTCGGATTTGATATCAGTCAGCGTCGAATCGAAGCGCTGAAAGCGGGCCATGACGCTACTCTCGAGGTGTCTGACTCTGAGTTGAGTTCTGCGTCGGGTTTAAGTTTCAGCTCTGAGCTGGAAGAGTTGTCTGCTTGCAATATCTATATTGTTACCGTTCCAACCCCGATTGATGAACATAAGAGACCGGATTTGACTCCTCTGGTTAAAGCCAGTGAGTCGATTGGCCGTGTTTTGAAAAAAGGCGATATCGTTATTTATGAGTCAACGGTCTATCCTGGTGCTACCGAGGAAGATTGTGTTCCTGTGCTGGAAAAAGTATCCGGGCTGAAATTCAATGTTGATTTTTATGCAGGCTATAGCCCTGAGCGGATAAACCCTGGCGATAAAGAACATCGTGTTACTACCATCAAGAAAGTAACTGCCGGGTCCACTCCAGAGGTCGCTGATCTGGTCGATGCTTTGTATAACACAATCATTGTTGCCGGAACTCATAAGGCCAAGAGTATCAAAGTTGCCGAAGCGGCAAAGGTTATTGAAAATACGCAGCGCGACTTGAATATTGCCCTGATCAATGAGTTGGCACTTATTTTCAATAAAATGGGTATCGACACTCAGGCGGTTCTGGAAGCAGCCGGGACGAAGTGGAACTTCTTGCCTTTCCGTCCGGGACTGGTTGGCGGTCACTGCATCGGTGTAGACCCCTATTACCTGACTCACAAAGCACAGTCCATCGGCTATCATCCTGAAATCATTTTAGCGGGTCGTCGCTTGAATGACAGCATGGGAGCCTATGTAGTATCTCAACTTGTCAAGGCGATGCTGAAGCGCAAAATTCATGTTGATGGTGCTCGCGTCTTGATCATGGGGTTGACGTTCAAAGAGAACTGCCCGGACCTGCGTAATACTAAAGTCATTGATATTGTGAATGAACTCGCTGAGTTCAATATTGTTGTTGACGTTTATGATCCGTGGGTAGATGCGGCGGAAGCAATGCATGAGTACTCAATCACTCCTGTCGGCCAGCCACAGGTGAACTCTTACGACGGTATCATTCTGGCTGTCGCACACAATGAATTCGCTGCGATGGGGGCTGAGCAAATTCGGAGCCTGGGTAAGGCGGAGCACGTTCTCTACGATCTCAAGTACCTATTGGATGCCTCTCAATCAGATCTGCGTCTCTGAATATCAGGGTCTGTAAAGACCCTGATTCGTTACTGCCAGAAAAACCAAGTCGAGAATTACATGATCCGTTTCGAAGAAGTTAAAGCTGAAATTCAACAATCCCCAAAGGTTTGGTTGGTGACGGGGGTGGCCGGATTTATTGGCTCCAATTTATTGGAGACACTGCTGCAATTAGATCAGCGGGTTGTAGGTCTAGATAACTTTGCGACAGGTCATCAGCGTAATCTCGATGAAGTGCAATCGGTAGTGAGTCCTGAACAATGGGCGCGCTTCGCACTGGTAAACGGCGATATCAGGAACATCGACGATTGCAAGAATGCAATGACTTTCCGTGGGGACGCTGATATTCCGGTGGACTACGTTTTGCATCAGGCAGCATTAGGTTCTGTTCCTCGCTCCATCAATGATCCTATTACAACCAACAGCACCAATATCGACGGCTTTCTGAATATGTTGGTTGCGGCGAAGGATGCGAAAGTAAAAAGCTTTACTTATGCTGCCTCCAGTTCTACCTATGGCGATCACCCTGGACTTCCCAAGGTCGAAGGTGTGATTGGCAAGCCGCTGTCCCCTTATGCGGTCACCAAGTATGTAAACGAATTGTATGCCGAGGTTTTTTCCAGTACATACGGTTTCAATACCATTGGGCTTCGCTATTTTAACGTCTTCGGCAAGCGTCAGGATCCTAATGGCGCCTATGCAGCCGTGATTCCTAAGTGGACTGCTGCCATGATCAATAACGAAGAAGTTTTCGTGAATGGCGATGGTGAAACCAGTCGAGACTTTTGTTTCGTAGAGAACGCAGTTCAAGCTAATATACTGGCTGCTTGCGCGGGTTCGGAAGCAAAGAATAACGTATACAACGTCGCTGTCGGTGACAGGACAACATTGAATCAGGTTTTTACCTGTATCAAGGACGCTTTGGCTCGTGTTGATGTCAAGTCTACTTCGGATTTGGTCTATCGGGATTTTCGCGCTGGTGACGTAAGACACTCGCAGGCGAATATTGACAAGGCAAAGAATCTGTTGGGCTACGAGCCGCTTTTCAATGTTGGTGAAGGTATGCTGAAAGCGGCAAGTTGGTATGTCTCGTTCTTTGCAAGAAGTTAAGACTAGTGATTAAAGAGATCTGCGCAATCACTGTCCTTGCAAACAAACTTTGCATGTTTGTATTGTTGTTCAGTTTGGCGCGAATATTAGGCGTCGAACTGTACGGGGTATTCTCTTACCATTACGCGATTGTAACAGGTATCGCGACGGTGGTAGGAGAGTGCCTGAGTGTGGCGTTGAGTCGTTATGCAGTCCTAAATGCCGAAAAAGTAAACTACAAGACTTCCTTGGGTCTCATGTCGTGGGGTGGCATCGTTGTAGGTGCCCTCTGCGTCATCGTATTTTTAATTTTTCCGGCGCCTGCTTCCTCTTACGAAGTGAACTCTGGCTATTTGCTGGTCGGAGCATTTTTTCTAGGTTTCGCTTGTGTTTGCAATTTGACTATAACCGGGTTGATGTTTTCCCTTGAAACCTCAGGGAAATGGGCGGCTGCGTTGGCTGCCCATGGACTGCTTGGATTGCTGTTGGTAGTTTCCATTGCGAAGATTGGAGGTCAAATAGAGGGGGTGATTCTAACGTTCGCAATTTGTACGCTAATCGCTCCTGCATTTGGATTTCTAACAATAAAGAGAAGTAAGTTTAGCCACGAGGGTAGTGAGGGGCGAGAGTCTTCCTCTTTTCAACAAATGGTGGCTTTGCTTTCACGCTCAGGGGCTGCGACTATTGCCGGTAGTATGCTTCTCGGGGCGCCTGTTCATATTGTTTGTCTGATGATATTTGCCAAGTCGAGCTTGAACGTATCTGAAGTTGGCTACTTTAACCTGTTTTTTCTTTTTTATATTCTGGTCACTGTGCTGCCAAGTTCGCTTACATCCTACGCCATTGTAAAACTGGCAGGACGCGGGAACAGTGCCAGTAAATTGTACTTGATGCTTGGGCTAGTAATTTCGGTTTGTTTGCCTGTGTTCCTGGTCTTGTCACAGAGCTACTGGTTGTGTTTGCTCGGTAGTAGCATTTGCAGCAAAAATGATCTTCTGGATTACGCAGTGGTGGCGGGTGGCATCGGGCTAACGACTACAATCGTCACTCAAATACTGCATAGTAAAAATATGACCCGGGTGGTTTTTCTTGGTAGTTGTGTTTATGCGTTTGTTTATTTGTCCATGACGGTAGTGGCAGGATTCAAGGGCGGTATGTTGGCGGTCGACCTTTTCAGGTCATTTGTTTTGGCGTTGGCGACTCAAATTGTTGTGCTCGCGGTCCTGGGTGGCCGTAAGTTGGTGCAGTGACAAGTGTATTGGGTGTGAGCGTTGTTTATGCAGGGCTCATGGCTGAAAGTGATATTGGGGCCAGTATTGAGTCTGGTTTACGCTTCGGTTGCTTTGTTTTTGTTGGTCAGGGTTAATGGTTATATTACTGGTTTCGACGTGCTTGCTGCTTCTACTGACGCAATGCGTTCTGTGCCTGATATCAAAAAAATATCTCGTTGCCTTGTACGCCGTTTGCTATTCGGTGCCTTTTTTAGGCCTTATCAGTTGTCTGTGGGGTGAAGTAGTTACGCTTTGGCCCATTGGCGACTATGCTTTTTATCTGGATGATGTATTAGTATTCCGACTTTCTCTGGTCTGGTTCCTTGGTGTTGCTGGTGGACTCATTGGCTATCTGTTGTCATTGCTGGTTCCTCCCAGAAGTTTGGACTCACCGCAGAAAACTTTTTTGTCCGCGTTGGACTTCAAGCTGGCGGGTGCGATCTTCCTTGCGCTGTCAGTCTTCTTTATTAGTTTCAGGCTTGTCAACGCGAACGCACTGCTTGAGAGTTTCGCGGGTATTGAGTCGGTGGTGGTTTTTTCCATCATTGCGATCATTGCCTTGGCGTTTTCCTACCCCTCCAGATCGATGTTTTTTGTTTCTGGTGCTCTAGTAATTTCTTATTGCGTTGCCAACGCCATGACCGGGGATCGCGATTTCGTTGTCCTGGTTGTCGCTTCAATCCTGGGGTTGTTATTTCGCTATAATCAATATATCAAGTTTAAAACTCTATTCTTCGTAGCTGTATTCATGGTTCTTCTGCTCGTCAGCGGCGTTATTGTTTCAATGAGCCGAATGGATGTGGACTTAACCTCGGATAACATTACGCAGTATTTATTGTTTAACTCGTGGAATGCGATAATTTTGCCGCTTGTGCAGCAGTTAACCAATTTCTGGGATGGTGAGCACCTACGTTACGGTCAAACGTACCTCGACATGTTTCTTTCGTTGGCGCCATCGCCTTTCTATTCGGCTCTGGGAATGGAAAAACCCATTATGGTGGATAATCCTGCCCTCTGGTATTACATTACCGGGCTCGGCGGGATCCACGTTTCTGGTGTGGCTTTTGAGAATTTCGGATTGTTTGGTGTTTTCCTTAATGGATTCATCAGTGTCTGTTTCTTGCGGTTGATCGACTCGCGCTGTCGCGAGGATGATTTTTTGCGAATTTTCTTGTACATGCTGTGTGCCGCATCGGTTATGCACTGGGTTTGGTACGGCGAAATATACTTGCTGAACTCATTGGTTTTTTATGTGATGGCGTTAGGATTATTCTTCACGATGAAGCTCGTTCGGGTTTTGAAGTGAGCTTTAATATTTTCATTGGATTGAGAGAGTAGGTATGTGCGGAATTGCGGGAGTTGTCGGGTGGAAGCTGGATCAGCAAGGCGCCGTTGCCGTTGGCAAGATGGTGGATGCGCTGATACATCGTGGGCCCGACGATGGAGCAGTTTGGTCAGATGCCGATAGTGGAGTTTCGCTGGGTCACCGACGGCTTTCGATCCTGGAACTGTCGGTGCACGGAAGTCAGCCGATGGTTTCCGATGACGAGCGGTTCATTATTGTTTTCAATGGTGAAATATATAATTTTAACGAGTTGCGCGAGAAACTGATTGCTTCAGGCTTGACGCGTGTTTGGCGAGGTCACTCTGATACAGAGGTGCTGCTGGCTGCGCTCGGTGCGTGGGGGGTACAAAAAACCCTCGAAAATCTGGTGGGCATGTTTGCTTTTGCCGTCTGGGATAAAGTTTCCAAAACGATAACCCTGGCACGAGACAGAATGGGAGAAAAACCACTCTATTACGGTATTGTGGGCAACCGTTTTGTCTTCTCCTCCGAATTGAAGGCAATCAAGGCTGCGTTTGGCAGCGATCTGCGAATTGATCGTCATGCTTTAGCGAAGTTTGTCAGGTATGGCTACGTTCCGGCTCCGGAGTCTATCTATGAAGGCATTAAAAAGTTAGAGCCAGCGCATTATTTGAATGTTGGCTCGCTTTCTGCTGCGCTAGAACCTGTTTCCTACTGGTCGTTGCCGCGCGCTGGCGAGCTAAAGTACGAGCTGTCGCAGGCCAGTGATAAGGAAGTTGTAGACATTGTCGGTGAGAAATTGTCTGCTGCGGTAAAGTCGCAAATGATTTCCGATGTTCCACTTGGGGCGTTTTTGTCAGGCGGTGTTGATTCAAGTTTGATCGTTTCGTTGATGCAATCGCAAAGCTCTACCAGCATCAACACTTATACGATCGGTTTTAATGAGCCTGAGTTTGATGAAGCGCCTTACGCCAAAGCTATTGCCAAGCACTTGGGGACTAACCATACCGAGTTTTATCTCGGTGCCGACGATGCTGTTTCAATAATCCCGCACTTGCCGGAAATATACGACGAGCCGTTTGCTGACTCCTCTCAAATCCCTACAATCCTGGTCTCCAGGATGACAAAACAGCATGTATCCGTCGCCTTGTCCGGTGACGGTGGCGATGAGCTTTTTGCCGGGTATCCCCGCTATCAGGTTACTGCAGGACTATGGACACGCATTAAAAAGCTGCCGTTGCCTGCACGCCAGATCATGGCCTATTCACTTCGCTCACTTTCGTCCAAGGGCTGGGACAACGTCTGTTCGATTTTGCCGGACAGCCTTCGGACCAAGATTAATGGTCGACGTATCTACAGAATGTCCGAGCTGTTGGGCTCTGAAAATCTGGCGCAGATGTATACCGGTTTGATGTCTCAGTGGCAGTCGAACGAAAGTGTGGTCCTGGGTATCGATGCTCAACAGCAAGGTGTTGCTTCCTGGGAATCGGCAGTGGATTACGTCGAGGAAATGCGTCGCTGGGACGTCTCCCAGTATTTGCCTGATGATTTGCTGGTCAAAGTGGATCGTGGCGCGATGAGCGCAAGTCTGGAGACCCGCGCGCCATTGCTTGATCATCGAGTTGCAGAACTCGCGTTTTCCTTGTCCTCAGACCAACTGATAAAAAATGGTGTGGGGAAATGGCCACTTCGCGAGCTTCTTAAGCGATATGTTCCTAATTCATTCTTTGACAGGCCGAAGGCGGGTTTCTCTATTCCATTGGCGCAATGGCTGCGTGGGCCGCTGAAAGAATGGGCAGAGGAACTGTTAACGGAGGAGCGTCTCAAGAGAGAGGGCTACTTCGATTGTCAGAAAATTCGCTCGGCATGGCTCCAGCATCAAAACGGAACATACGATCGTAGTCTTCATTTGTGGAATATTCTAATGTTCCAATCCTGGCTCGATAAAAATAGCCACTAATTTAGATTGAGCAAAAGGCTTTCCATGAAGATAGTTTTCAACGCGCTCTCTGCCCGTCTTGGTGGAGGTCAGACTTATCTGATTAATCTTTTTCAGTTCGTACCTGACAATGCGGATCTTGAGATTCTGGTTTTCGCCCCAGCGTCACTCAAGCTGCCGGATCATCCGAGGATCAAGCGGGTCGAGCCAGCCTGGCCCACTGAAAATCCGATTGTGAGAGCCATGTGGGAACGGTGGGTGCTGCCCGGTATTTTGAAGGCTGAAAAGGCGGACGTCCTGTTTTGTCCCGGTGGCGTAGTGGGCACCTCTGTACCCGCTGGTTGTAAAGTTGCGACAATGTTTCGGAACATGATTCCATTTGATTTGCGAGTACGCAAAAGCATACCGCTCGGGTTGCAGCGCCTGAGAAATTGGTTGTTGAATCGTATTATGCTCAAGAGCATGCGCGAAGCGGATTTGACGATATTCATTTCAAATTACGCGCGCAGTGTCATTGAATCACTAACCAGTATCAAGAATGCTGTTACGATTCCTCACGGAATTGGCTCGGTATTTCGCACTCACGGCGATTCTGCTGTTCCTCGGCCAGAATTTTTGCCAGCTGGCGAATATGTTTTATACGTGTCGAGATTTGATGTTTATAAACATCATTATGAAGTGGTTAATGCTTACGCAGCGCTGCCAAAGGCACTTCGTGAACGCTTCCCCCTGGTTCTTGTAGGCGAGACAAACCTACCGGAAGCCGAGCGGGTCAAGGGTCTGGTTTCTACACTAGGCCTCGAGGACCAAGTACTGCTGTTGGGCGCTATTCCCTATCAGAGTCTTCCTCCACTTTATCATCACGCCTATCTGAATCTATTTGCTTCATCGTGCGAGAACTGCCCTAATATTCTTCTCGAGGCGCTTGCCTCTGGCAGGCCGATGGTATGCTCCAACGTTATGCCGATGCCGGAATTTGGAGCTGAAGCAGCACTGTATTTTTCTCCGTTTGATTCAAAAGATATAAATAATGTGCTGTCTGAGGCGTTAACCAGTCCTGCGCTTTTAGAGAAGCTTGCCGCTGCAGCAGCGACGCAGAGCGATAAATTCGACTGGGAAATAACCTCAAGAAAGACATGGTCAGAGTTGCTGGAATTGGCCGTGAGCCGCAAAAAAGGTGTTTGATAAATGAAGGTTCTTGTGGTGTCGCAATATTTTTGGCCAGAGTCTTTTATTGTCAATGACTTGGTCAAAACCTTATCTGCCCAGGGCCACACCGTAAAGGTTCTTACCGGAAAGCCCAATTACCCGGATGGCGTAGTTTTTAACGGCTACAGTGCTTCTGGGGTCCAGGAAGAAAACTTCGAGTCTTCTGTCAGTGTTTTCCGTGCACCGCTCAGACCTCGTGGCGCTTCAGGTGCAAAGAACCTCGTGTTGAACTATTTGTCATTTATCTTAAATGGCTTGAAGCACTACCCGAGTGCAGTAAAAGGGGAGGCTTATGATGCGATTTTTGTATTTGCGCCATCTCCAATTACTTCGGTAATCCCAGCGATTTACTTGAAGTGGAAACTCAAGAGCCATCTGGTTGTATGGGTTCAAGATCTCTGGCCGGAGAGCTTGAGTGCGACCGGATTCATCAAGAACAAAGCAATATTGCGGGTTGTGGGTTGGCTGGTGAAAGGTATTTACGCCTTCGTCGATACGCTTCTTGTTCAATCGCGCGCGTTTCGAGAGCCGGTCGCCCGTTATGCCAACCCTGGCAAGGTTGTGTATTACCCCAACTCCTATCAGGACGTGCCGCCGAGTGTAGAGGAAACACGGATTCCGGCACCCTTGCTCGCGGAACTCGACAGTCATTTCTGCCTCGTTTTTGCCGGAAATCTGGGGACGGCACAGTCGGTCGAAACCCTGGTTGAGGTAGCTGACAAGCTTCGCCATTTGTCGCAGCTCAGGATTGTGTTGGTCGGTAGTGGCAGTATGTTGAGCTGGATCGAAAGCCAGAAGAAATCCCGTGGTTTGGACAACCTCATTCTTGCCGGACGCTTCGCGGCCACTGAAATGCCGCATTTTTTCAGTCGTGCCGAGGGATTGTTGGTGACGTTGAAGCAGGATGAGGCGTTCTCCTATACCATCCCTAGTAAAGTTCAGGCTTACCTGGCAGCGGGGAGGCCGATCATCGCCGCGCTGGACGGGGAGGGCGCGCGCGTCATTCAAGAGGCGGGAGCCGGTCTGACCACTGCGGCGCAAGACGCCGAAGGTATGGCCAACTGCATTGAACAACTTTTTCGCATGACTTCGGATGAGCGGGAATCGTTGGGACAGGCAGGTCGAGCGTACTACCTCGAGCATTTCGAGATGGAGCGGCAAAGCCAGCGATTGGTCGAAATCCTCAGTAGCAGGATCAATGAATTAAAAGGTAGCTCAAAATGAAAGTTCTTGTGTTAGGGGTCACCGGAATGCTGGGTAGCACAGTGTTCAGGCAATTCCATGGAAACCCGCACTTCGAGGTGTGGGGCACTTTGCGCAATCCGGGTGGCGCAAAATACTTTTCTGAGGACATGCACAGTTCGTTGATCAGTAATGTCGACGTGCTTGACCAGGATTCACTGGTGTCGGTCCTGGCACGGGTCAAGCCGGATGTCGTCATCAACTGCGTCGGGCTGATCAAGCAATTGGCTGACGCCAAGGACCCCCTGTCCGCACTTCCTATCAATGCCATGTTGCCGCATCGCATTGCCAAGTTGTGTGCATTGTCCGGTGCTCGCCTGATTCATATCAGCACCGATTGCGTGTTTTCCGGCCGTAAAGGCATGTACGCCGAGGAGGATATCTCCGATGCAGAGGATCTCTACGGCAAGTCCAAGTACATCGGTGAGCTCCACACGGATCTGAATGCCGTCACGCTGCGGACCTCCATCATTGGTCACGAACTGGGGAGCCAGTACTCGCTGGTGGACTGGTTCCTGTCCCAGAACGGACCGGTCAAGGGGTATGAGAAGGCCATTTTTTCGGGGCTTCCTACCGTAGAGCTGGCACGTGTCATTCGCGACTACGTGATCCCGAACCCACAGCTCCACGGCCTATATCATGTTTCGGTGGCTCCGATTGACAAGCTGTCTCTTCTGACGCTGGTTGCGGAAGTTTACGAAAAGGAAATCGATATCATCGCCGACAGCCAGGTTTCTATAGATCGCTCGCTGGACTCCTCGAAGTTTCAGGCTGCAACCGGTTACGTTCCACCGTCGTGGTTGGAATTGGTTAAGTCGATGCGCGCGTTGCGTTGATCATTAAGTTCAATCAGGTTTGGGAAGGTAGTTATGTTCGATAATAAAGTTTTGATGATCACGGGCGGTACGGGCTCGTTTGGCCATACGGTGTTGAAGCGTTTTCTGGATACCGATGTAAAAGAGATTCGCGTATTCAGCCGTGACGAGAAGAAGCAGGAAGATATGCGCATTGCTTTGTCGAATGACAAAGTGAAGTTCTACATCGGTGACGTACGTGATCGCGATAGCCTTGATCAGGCTATGGTGGGTGTGGATTACATTTTCCACGCTGCAGCCCTGAAGCAGGTGCCTTCCTGCGAGTTTTACCCAATGGAAGCCGTGCGTACCAACGTCATGGGTACCGAAAACGTTCTGAATGCGGCCATTGCTTCGGGCGTGAAGCGCGTTGTTGTACTCAGTACCGACAAGGCTGTTTACCCGATCAATGCCATGGGTATTTCCAAGGCCATGGCTGAAAAGCTGATGGTTGCCAAATCGCGGATGATTCCGGCGACAGGTCCAGTGATCTGTGCAACCCGCTACGGTAACGTCATGGCGTCGCGCGGTTCGGTGATCCCGTTGTTCATCAATCAGCTGCAGAGCGGCGAGCCATTGACCGTCACTGACCCGAACATGACACGCTTCCTGATGTCGCTCGAGGACTCCGTCGACCTGGTTCTGCACGCATTCGAACATGCCGAGCAAGGTGATATTTTCGTCCAGAAAGCACCTGCCTCGACAGTGGCCGACCTGGCCCAGGCGCTCAAGGAACTGTTTGTTCGTGACAATGCCGTCAAGGTCATTGGTACCCGTCACGGCGAAAAACTCTACGAATCGCTGATCTCCCGTGAGGAAATGGCCAAAGCCGAAGACATGGGGCGCTACTACCGTATTCCTTCGGACAATCGTGACCTTAACTACAAGAAGTTTTTTGTTGAAGGTGAACAGGAGATCTCCGATCTCGACGACTACACCTCTCACAACACAGAACGTCTCGATGTAGAAGGCGTGAAGAAAGTGCTGTTGAATCTGGAATACATTCAGGAGCAACTTGATGCTTAAGGTCATGACGCTGGTCGGTACGCGACCAGAACTTATCAAGATGAGCCGCGTCATTGCCGAGCTTGATAAGCAGGTTAATCATGTGTTGGTTCACTCGGGTCAGAACTACGACTTCGAATTGAATCAGGTTTTTTTCGATGATCTCGAAATCCGCAAGCCTGATTACTTCCTGGGTGCCGCTGGCGATACCGCAGCCAAGACCATCGCCGAAGTGATTTCAAAGGCGGATGAAGTGTTTGAGGCCGAAAAGCCTGATGCGCTGCTCCTCTATGGCGATACCAATACCTGTCTGGCCGTCATTGCCGCCAAGCGCCGCAAGATCCCGGTGTTCCACATGGAAGCCGGTAACCGTTGCTTTGACCAGCGCGTCCCTGAAGAATTGAATCGCAAGGTGCTCGATCACCTCAGCGATATCAATATGGTCCTGACCGAGCATGCCCGGCGTTATCTGATTGCGGAAGGGATTCGTCCTGAAACCATCATCAAGACCGGTTCGCACATGGAGGAGGTGCTCGACTATTACATGCCGAAAATCCTCACCTCCGACGTGTTGGCGCGAGAAGGCCTGGAGCAGGACAAGTTCTTCATCGTCAGTGCTCACCGTGAGGAAAACGTCGATACGCCGGACAACCTGCGCGATTTGCTCAAAACGCTGCGAGCCCTGGCCGACAAGTACCAGTACCCGATCATCGTTTCCACGCATCCGCGTACCCGCAAGCGCCTGGAAGCGATCGGTGAGTCTTTGGACCACCCTCTGATTCGTTTCTCGAAGCCATTTGGTCTGCTCGACTACATCAAGTTGCAGATGTCGGCGTTCTGCGTGCTGTCCGATAGCGGCACCATTACCGAGGAAGCCTCTCTCCTGAATCTGCCTGCCATTACCATTCGTAATGCGCACGAGCGTCCGGAAGGGATGGATGAAGGCACCCTCATCATGAGTGGCCTGAAAGTGGAAGGCGTTCTGGATGCCGTACGTGTGGTAACCAGCCAGCATGATCGTACCCAGCGCGTTATTCCGGTCGTGAGGGATTACCAGGCGGGTCCAGTGTCGAAGCAGGTCGTTCGGGTCGTGTTGAGTTACACCGACTACATCAATCGTACTGTCTGGTCGAAATCCTGAGCGTCGTCGAGGTTTGAAAAATGCGTGTTTTATTGACAGGTGCTACGGGTTTCGTTGGTCGCGCAGTATTGGGTCGTTTGTCGGCCACTGACGATCTGGAACCGGTGGCAGCCATTCGTGGGCACGCCTTGCCTGACTGTCCGTCGCGCGTTACTACCATTCGAACCGCCGGGCTCAGTGCTGATACCGATTGGTCGCAGGCGCTGGATCAGGTTGAGGTTGTCATTCATGGCGCGGCTCGCGTTCACGTCATGAATGACACCGAGTCCGATCCGCTGGAGGCGTTTCGCAAGGTCAATGTCGAAGGCACGCTAAGCCTCGCTCGGCAAGCAGCCTCGTTGGGTGTTCGTCGCTTTGTGTTCATCAGTTCGATCAAGGTGAATGGCGAAGGTACGCCACTCAACCAGCCTTACTTCGCCGACGCGACACCCGCGCCTGGCGATCCTTATGGCGTTTCGAAAATGGAGGCCGAGCAAGGGCTGCGCGAAATTGCGAGCGTCTCGGGGATGGAAGTGGTGATCATCCGCCCGGTGCTGGTTTATGGCCCGGGTGTAAGAGCCAACTTTCTGAACATGATGCGTTGGCTGGACAAGGGAATACCCCTGCCATTCGGGGCTATCCATAATCGACGCAGCCTGGTCGCGCTCGACAATCTTTCTGATTTGATCGTGACCTGCATTCGTCATCCGGCCGCCGCCAATCAGACCTTCCTCGTCAGCGATGGGGAGGATCTGTCCACGACACAATTGTTGACGCGGATGGCACAGGCATTGGGTAAGTCTGCACGCCTGTTGCCTGTGCCAAGCGTGTTGCTTGAACGAGGGGCACAGCTTCTGGGCAAGCAGGCTTTGTCGCAACGACTGTGCGGTTCGTTGCAGGTCGATATAAGTAAAACTCGAGAATTGCTGGGCTGGGTTCCTCCGGTCAGCGTCGACGAGGCGCTTGTGTCGGCTGCCAACTACTACAAGGAAAGGCAGCGCTAAGCTGCCTTATGACAATGACGGTTCAATTGCAAAATTGATTGTGGCTGTTTCAGGAAGTTGACCTTTGAACTCAATATGGTTGTTGGCGTTGGTGGTGGGTGTTTCATTCTTGGGCACCGGTGCATTGCGCAAATACGCGTTGGCACGCAGCCTGATAGATGTTCCTAATGCGCGTAGCTCACATTCCGTTCCGACCCCACGGGGTGGTGGTGTAGCTATCGTCCTGAGCTTTCTGATTGCGCTGCCTGTCCTGGCCTGGACGGATGCCGTCGCCTGGCCGATGGCGCTGGCTCTGCTGGGGGCTGGCGGCTGGATCGCGATCATTGGTTTTCTCGACGACCATGGGCATATTGCCGCGCGTTGGCGCCTGCTTGCGCATTTCGCAGGAGCCATCTGGGCATTGATCTGGATTGGGGGGATGGCGCCGATCAATCTGTTCGGTCACGAGTTCAGTCTCGGCTGGTTCGGCTATGTCATCGGCGCGTTTTATCTGGTCTGGATGCTCAACCTCTACAACTTCATGGATGGCATTGATGGCCTGGCCAGCGTCGAGGCGATTTGTGCCTGTGTCGGTGCCTGCCTGGTCTACTGGATTGCAGGCCACGCCAGCCTTGCCATCGCTCCGCTCGTATTGGCGGCGGCCGTCTTGGGATTCCTTATCTGGAATTTCCCGCCAGCGAAGATTTTCATGGGCGACGCTGGCAGTGGTTTTCTGGGCATTGTGCTGGCAGTGATGTCGCTTTATGCAGCCTGGACTAATCCACTGTTTCTCTGGGCCTGGCTCATTTTGTTGGGCGTCTTTATTGTTGATGCGACCTTCACCCTCATCCGTCGGCTATTGCGAGGGGATAAGGTTTATGAAGCCCATCGCAGCCATGGATACCAGTATGCCTCACGAAAATTTGGCAGCCATCGGGTGGTCACGCTGGCAATTGCTGCGATCAATTTGTTGTGGTTAGTACCAGTGGCTATATTGGTCGTCATGCAATATCTCGATGGCGTGGCAGGACTGGTCCTGGCCTACGTACCTCTGGTGTTGCTGGCTTTCAAGTTTCACGCAGGCGAGTTGGAAATTGCCGGCAAGGCGTGATGGACGCATTGGGTTTTGAGTATTGCTTTGTCGGTAAGTGAGTTACCGAAAGCTGTAGTTGCTGTATCAATGCTAGGAGCTTCGAGAGGTGTTTAGAGGGGTTATGGATAAGATTCGGGCAAAGTTGTTAAGTCTGCCAAGACGACATAAACGCATTCTGCAGGTCCTGACTGATACTTTCTTGGTCTGGTTTGCCCTGTGGATGGCGTTTGTCGTGCGTCTCGGGGTGGACGAGTTGATCAACCCGTTCACTGAGCATGTCTGGCTTTTTGTCAGTGCACCTGTCATCGCCATTCCTCTTTTCGTCCGCTTTGGCATGTACCGTGCCGTCATGCGTTATTTTGGAAATGACGCACTCATTGCCATTATCAAGGCTGTAACACTCTCATCCTTGATACTTGGCGTTGTGGTGTACTGGTACAGCAATCATCAAAACGTCGTTCCGCGTTCGATCATTTTCAACTATTGGTGGTTGAGTCTGATCATGATCGGCGGGCTGCGCCTGGCCATGCGTCAGTATTTTATGGGCGACTGGTTCAGTGCTGCCCAGCACGTCCCGTTCACCAGCCGGGATGACGGCCTGCCAAAAGTGGCTATCTACGGCGCGGGGGCAGCGGGTAATCAACTCGTTACTGCGCTGCGGATGGGGCGTGTCATGCGGCCCGTGGCCTTTATCGATGACGATAGTGGAATCGCCGACAGGGTGATCTCCGGGTTGCAGGTATATCAGCCTGAAAATATCCAGCAAATGATCGACAACACTGGCGCTCAGGAAATTCTCCTCGCTATTCCTTCGTCCAACCGCGGACGCCGTCGCGAGATTCTCGGGTTTCTCGAAGGCTTTCCGCTGCATGTTCGAAGTGTCCCGGGTTTCATGGACCTGGCCAGTGGCCGGGTCAAGGTCGACGATATCCAGGAAGTAGACATTGCCGACCTGCTCGGGCGTGATGCAGTCCCGGCCCAGGCTGACTTGCTCGAACATTGCATCACGGGGCAGTCGGTGTTGGTCACAGGCGCTGGTGGCTCCATTGGCTCCGAGCTTTGCCGGCAAATTCTGGCACTGCGCCCGACAACGCTTCTGCTGTTTGAACACAGTGAGTTCAATCTTTACTCCATCTTGTCCGAGCTGGAGCAGCGGGTCGCTCGAGAGTCGCTGTCCATCCGTCTCTTGCCGATTCTTGGGTCGGTTCGCAACCCGGACAAGTTGCTGGATGTCATGAAAACCTGGCGAGTAGACACGGTGTATCACGCCGCCGCCTACAAGCATGTGCCCATGGTCGAACACAACATTGCCGAAGGTGTGCTCAATAATGTGATCGGCACGCTCAATACGGCCCAGGCCGCTCTTCAAGCAGGAGTGGCCAACTTTGTCCTGATTTCGACGGACAAGGCCGTGCGACCTACCAATGTCATGGGCAGCACCAAGCGCCTTGCCGAGTTGACGTTGCAAGCGCTGAGTCGTGAGTTGGCTCCGGTATTGTTCGGCGATACGAGCAATGTTTCGCGTGTGAACAAGACGCGCTTCACGATGGTGCGTTTTGGTAACGTCCTGGGATCGTCGGGTTCGGTCATTCCGTTGTTTCACAAGCAGATCAAGTCGGGTGGTCCGCTGACTGTCACGCACCCGAAGATCACTCGATACTTCATGACCATCCCTGAAGCTGCGCAGTTGGTGATTCAGGCGGGCTCGATGGGGCAGGGCGGTGATGTTTTCGTCCTAGACATGGGCGAGCCGGTGAGGATCGTCGAGCTGGCCGAGAAGATGATCCATTTGTCCGGCCTGAGCGTGCGCTCGGAGAAGAACCTGCATGGCGACATCGCTATCGAGTTCACCGGGCTGCGTCCGGGTGAGAAGCTTTACGAAGAGCTGCTGATTGGTGACAACGTGGCGGCCACTCAGCACCCGATGATCATGACGGCCAACGAGGATCATCTGTCCTGGGATGTTCTGAAGGCCAAGCTGACTGAGTTGCTGGCTGCAGTGGATCAGGACGACTATGCACGCGTCCGCCAGTTGCTGCGCGACACGGTCAGCGGCTATACCCCGGACGGTGAGATTGTCGACTGGATCTACCAGCAGCGCCGCCTTGAACCCTGATTGTTTCATATCCGGTAACGTACACATTTTTGACAGCTGAATGTCATGGCCTAAGTTTGGAGGGCAGCTTCGGAAAAGCTGCTTTCTCAAACAACGGCATGGAGCTTCACTAATGCGTACAAGCAGTTTCCACTCTCTGGTTTTCGCCCTTCTTACCAGCGCCTCTCTTACGGCAATTGCCGCACCTGTCAACGCACCTGGGGTGATGAATGCGCCATTGGTGCAGGATGCGGGCGCCAAGGCGCAATCCGGCAAAGTCGATCTCAATAGTGCTGATGCGCCTACGCTGCAACGTGAGTTGACTGGCGTGGGCGAGGCAAAAGCCAAGGCGATTGTTGCTTATCGTGAAAGTAATGGCACGTTTGCGTCAGTTGACGAATTGCTGGAAGTGAAGGGTATCGGCAAGGCGATTCTGGATAGTAACCGCGACAGGATCGTAGTGAACTGAGGTGTGATAGAAACGACAAAGGCCGATCATTGATCGGCCTTTTTCTTTAGAGAAACTAATGCCCGATGGGACTGTCAGATATTTTGTGTGCGGGCCGGTAACGGCCTGCCGTTAGGCAGGCCATGCTTTTACCAGGTCGGCCTGATAAATCGATCTCCGTACAGAATCGCGAATTGATTCATCGCACTTTTCCAGTCATGGGCCGCTGAGCCCCAGTTTGCTGTGATATTGCGCAGTCCAAGCCAGATCAGTTTTGTCGCCGCATCGTCGGTCGGGAAGTGACCTCGGGTCTTGATGATCTTGCGCAGTTGAGCGTTGATGCTTTCAATGGCGTTGGTCGTGTAGATCACTTTTCGGATCGCTGGCGGGAAAACGAAAAAAGGGATCACCCGATCCCAGGCGCGGCGCCAGGCAGCCACTACCGTCGGATACTGCTTGCCCCATGGCCCGCTTTCAAACGCATCCAGCGCCTGCTCGGCCGCTTCGGCGGTGACTGCCTGATAGATCGGCTTGAGCGCCTTGGCCAGTTCGCGACGCTTATCCCAAGCCGCGTAATCAAGGCTGTTGCGGATCAGATGAACGATGCATGTTTGCAGTGTCGTGTCTGGAAACACGGCGCTGAGGGCTTCTGGCATGCCTTTGAGACCATCGGTCACAGCGATCAACACGTCTTCGACGCCGCGAGTCTTGAGGTCATTGAAAACCTTCATCCAGAATTTGGCGCCCTCCGTATTCTCGATCCAAATGCCGAGAATATCGCGCGTTCCGTCAGGCAAAACACCCAGTGCCAAGTAGATTGCCTTGTTGCGAACCAGACCCTCTTCGCGGATTTTGACCCGTAGCGCATCGAAGAAAATAACCGGATACATCGGCTCCAATGGCCGCTGTTGCCATGCACCGATCTCTGCCATGACCTCGTCGGTTACGGAGCTGATGAAATCAGGCGAAACGTCGGTGCCGTACTGCTCGGAGAGAAACGCACGGATCTCTCTGACTGTCATTCCACGGGCATACATGGCGATGATCTTGTCGTCGAACCCGGTGTATCGGCGCTCGTGTTTGGGAATCAGGATGGGAGAAAAACTGCCGTCCCGGTCGCGAGGAATATCCAGCCGGAGTGGGCCATCGCCGGTTAGAACCGTCTTGCCGCTTTTTCCATTGCGCTGGTTGGTTTCATCCTCTGGGCGCTGCGCGCCCGGCGGATAGCCCAGGTGGTGACCAAGCTCAGCGCTCAGGGCTCGCTCGATCAAAGCCTTCTTGAACGCCGCAGAGGCGTCCTCAATGGCTTCAGCGGTCATCGGTCCATCGGTGAATTGCTCGAGCAGCTCCTTCGGGATTTTCGGTAGCTCTCGCAACGCGGGTTTCTTCTTGGTTGGCATACATGCACCTCTTACTCATGTTATGCCCGAACACAAAATTTCTGACACCCCCTGCCCGATGGGCTGATCACCCGAACTCAGGCAAACAACATGTCGGTATTGCTCAGCAAGGTCGTTTGGCCAAGTAGCGTGATATTGCCACCGTGAGCGCCATCGCCGGCGGTATCGAAAGTCACAACCAGCCCGTTGTCCTGCAGCGTTTGCGTCACAGCCTTGGTAGAAGCCGTCCAGCCGTAGATATACAGGGTGTCTTCACCTTGTTTGAAGTCCTGGATGGTGTCTGAGCCCGAGCCCGCGGTGAATACGAAGACGTCCCGGCCCTTGCCTCCAATCAGCAGGTCGTTGCCGGTGCCGCCGACAATGAAGTCGCCGCCGTTTCCTCCAACCAATACGTCGTTGCCATCTTGGCCGTACAGCGAGCAGCCCGCATCCGAGTGAGACTGGATGACGTTATTGCCACTGTTTACTCCAGACGTACTGCCAGCCAGTTCCGCGCCAAGCGTGCCGAGATAGAGGATTTTGTCTGCCGCGTTGCTACCGTGGATTTTTTCGGCATACCCCGAGCCAGGGTTGGTAGCCACGGTCGTCGTATTAAAGCCTTTGAGCGGGTCAGCGTTGAAAACAAATGTAGCGTCTTTGGCGGTGAGCAGCGTCGTACGGCCTTCGATCAACATCCCGCCATCAAAACGTGCGTCACCATCTATGTCATAGCGAAGATAGACGCCGTCCGAGGTCAGCTTCTGGTCGACCCGGAAGTTGAACTCTTTTTCCGAAATCTGCGTACGACCGGTACCGCCGGTACCGCTAACGCCGAGGAAAACCAGTTGGTCGGCACCTACGCCGAAACTGTCGATGGTGTCGTTGAAACCGTCGCCCTTCGAAAACGCGTACTGGTCTGCACCGTAACCGCCAGACATGTAGTCATCACCACTGCCGCCGACCAGAAGATCTGCCAATTGCCCGCCAATGAGGATGTCATTGCCCTCATTACCGTAAAGTTGGCCGCCGGAAAAGCGTAGCGCGAGCGTGTCATCGCCCGCTCCACCGATGAGCGTGGCGAACACTGGGCTAAGTGAACTGCCATCATATGAAATGAAGTCAGCGCTCGAAGTGCCGGTGATCGTGGCTCTCCCGTTGTTGGTGACGGCGTTGCTATCGGTAAAGTGCGTGGAGGTCAGATCGTTGATACCGCCGTCTACGGTATAGGTAAAGACTCCGCTCAGAGAGTTGGCAATGCTGGCCAGTAAGGTATCGCTCAGACTGTCGTTACTGGTATAGAGCTTATGCTCCGTAGTAATAATTTGCGCAGCGTAGAGATTAGCCAGACGCAAGGCTTCTGCGCCTGTCTCTGACCATCCGGATTCACTGGCATTATGAGGAATGAAATTTTCAATATCGTCTGCGTTCATCATGTCTTTGACACCGACACGCTCGCCCGTGCGAACGTCGGTGTAATAGACGTTATAGTCCGCGTCCTGAATTTCCCATTTGTTGGTAGTTGTATTAAAAATTTCGAGGTACGTATGTCCCTGAAAGAAACCCTGGGAGTCTGAATATGTCCAGATGGTGCGTTTTTGCAGGCCAAGTTCCGCACAGAGGCCGCTGAATACGTTAACCATATTGCCGCACAGAAGTTCTGCGCGTTCGGCAGTCGGGTCGCCGGTGACGGTTTTGTAAATTTGCTCGGCGGTATAGAAGGGGTCATTGCCGTGGGCAACCCACCAGGCGCCATCCGAGTGGGTTGTATTGGTGGCCAATAGTTCGCGGGCAACGTCTTGCAACAAAGCGCCAGTTGCAGCCGCTTCTTTCCGGACGATATCGGCGAGATAAGAAAAATAATTGATCAAAAGTGACTCCATATTGATTGGGTGGCCGCTCCCGATATCCAAATCGTTCTGCAAACGGCGTTGCTGGCCAAAATTTCACATATGTTACAGTTCTTTGGCCGGTATGTTAAAGAATCATTATCAGCTATAGCGGGATTATAAATCTTCAGAGCGCAAGGGCCAGCGCTGTTCGTCGTCTGCATGGCAACACCAGGATGATGGCGATTTCATTCTGCAGGCGCTGCTCAGGTGGTACACTCGCGCGCCCCGCAATCCCCGATCAACACATTAGGTTGTCAGTTCCGAGATGATACGCAGTACGCCCGAAAACAGCTTGCAAGTAGCCCTGAGGGCCTGCAGGAACAGTTTCATGTCGGTGGGTTTTTTCAGCCTGTTCATCAACGCACTGATGTTGGTCCCGACCTTCTACATGCTTCAGGTCTACGGACGGGTAGTCACGGGCGGCAGCCTGACGACGCTGGCCATGTTGACCATTATTCTGACCTTTCTGCTCGTGACGATGGGCCTGCTGGAGTGGGTACGCTCGCGGATCATGGTGCGTGTCAGCACCAGGCTCGACGTGTTGCTTGGCCGGGATGTCTACCGGGCCAGTTTCAAGCGGGCCTTGGACAGCGGTGGCCAGGACGCGTCCGCCCAGTCGCTGAGTGATCTGACCGGGCTGCGCCAGTTCATGTCCGGGAACGGTCTGTTCGCGTTTTTTGATGCGCCGTGGCTGCCGATCTATATTGCGGTGCTCTTCCTGTTTCACCCCTGGTACGGTTGGACGGCAATCGGTTGTGCGGTGATTTTGCTGGCGTTGGCCTATATCAATGAGCAATCCACGGGCAAAGTCCTGGCAGAGGCCAATAAAGAGAGCATTGGTGCGACGCTGCAAACCAACAAGAATTTGCGCAATGCCGAAGTGATCGAATCCATGGGCATGCTTGACTCCCTCATGTCGCGCTGGAGTCTGCGGCACAAGAAAGTGCTGCTGTTGCAATCACGAGCCAGTGACCGCAGCGGGATCATCACTTCGATATCAAAAACATTTCGCCTGCTTGTTCAATCACTGATTCTGGGTCTTGGCGCTTATCTGGCGGTCAGCCATGAGATCAACCCCGGCCTGGTGATTGCAGGTTCCGTGCTGTTAGGTCGAGCGCTGGCCCCTCTGGACTTGATGATCGGCAGCTGGAAAGGATTCATCTCTGCCCGTTCACAATACGCGCGTCTGAACAGCATTCTCGACCAGCAAAATGCCGAACCCGAGCGTATGCAATTGCCCGCTCCAATCGGTCATGTGACGGTGGAGAACCTCACCCTGGGTGCTCCCGGTGCAAAGACCTCTATCATCAAAGGCATCGGCTTCAACGCACCGGCAGGCGCAATGATCGGTGTCGTCGGTCCGAGCGCTTCGGGCAAGTCGACGCTCGCCAAGGCCCTGGTGGGCGTGTGGAAGCCACAGCATGGCGTAGTCCGTCTGGATACTGCCGATATTGCCAATTGGGACAAAAGCCAATTGGGGCCGCACCTCGGGTATTTGCCGCAGGACATTGAGTTGTTCGAAGGCACTATCAGCGACAACATCGCGCGTTTTGGTGTCGTAGATCCGGACAAAGTGGTGTTGGCGGCCAGGACCGCGAGTGTCCACGAAATGATTCTGATGCTGCCCAATGGCTACGACACGGTCATCGGCGAAGGCGGCATCAATCTATCGGGTGGGCAAAGGCAGCGTATCGGGTTGGCCCGGGCAATCTATGGCAGCCCGCGGCTTATCGTGCTGGATGAACCCAACGCTCACCTGGACGAGGTCGGCGAGCGAGCGCTGGCGTTGGCGTTGCAACAGATCAGGCTCACCGGGGCAACGGTTTTCGTGATCGCCCACCGGACTTCGATTCTGGCCCAACTCGACCGCTTGCTGGTGATGAACGCCGGCACGATCAGTTTGTATGGCCCGCGGGACCAGGTCCTTGCGCAACTCAATGCGCATCAATTGCCCGCCCAGCAAAAGCCTGGCGCACGGGCCGGCACAGACGTCGCTTCGACCGAAGTTTGACAGGAAGTTATCGATGAATCGCACGCTCACTACTCCTGCCGATACTTTCGCGGATCTGCCCACGTCCGACGGATCCGTACGCCGTAAAGGATTTCTCATTGTATTCGTGACGTTCGGCCTGTTTGGCGGATGGGCGGCGCTTGCTCCGCTCGACGGCGCGGCTTACGCGCCAGGCGTCGTTACCGTGCAAACGTATCGCAAGACGGTGCAGCATCTGGAGGGCGGCATCGTCAAGGACCTGCTCGCCCATGATGGCGATGTGGTGAAAAAAGGTGACCCGATCATCGTGCTCGATGACGCTCAATTGCGCTCCGAGTACGAGATGACCCGCAGCCAGCTAATCGCTGCCAGGACAATGGAGGCGCGCTTGCTTGCCGAGCGGGATGACCTGTCGACGATCGCGTTCCCTAATGATCTCAACTCCGACAGTCAGCGCAGTTCCGAGGCGCGTTACGGCGAGACTCAGGTGTTCAACGCACGGCGTAGCTCGCGACTTGGGCAGATCGCGGTACTGCAAGAGCGTATTGGTCAGTTGAATCAGCAAATCAAGGGAACCGACACCATGATCGGTACCAAGACCAACTTGCAGGAATCCTATAGCGGCGAAATTGCCGAATTGAAAGAATTGCTGGCCCAGGGTTTTGTCGACAAGCAGCGGATGCTGGAGCAGGCGCGCAAGTTGGACATGCTCAAGTCTGAAGTGGCGGATCACCGCTCGACAAACATCAAGACCCGGTTGCAGATCAACGAAACCCAGTTGCAGATCCTGCAGATCGACAAGGACTTTAACGCCGACGTTACCAAGCAGTTGGCAGAGACCCAGACCAAGGCCTACGACTTGCAGGAAAAAGCCTCGGCGCTGGAGGATCGCCTGAGCAGGGTGGTTATCCGCGCTCCGGAAGACGGGATGGTGATCGGCATGACGGTTCACACCATCGGTGGCGTTGTGCGCCCCGCAACCCCGTTACTGGATATCGTTCCATCGGTTTCCGATCTGGTGGTCGAGGCGCAGGTCTCGCCCAATGACATCGATCGAATCGCTATCGGCAAGTTGGCGGACATCCGCTTCAGCGCCTTCAACACGGCCACTACACCCGTCATCGAAGGTCGGGTGACGAGTGTGTCCGGCGACCGCTTGATCAATGAGAAAACCAGTGCGCCGTATTACCTGGCCCGGGTCAGCGTGACTCTGGAAGGGGCGCGCAAACTGGGTGATCGCAAGCTGTTGGCGGGCATGCCAGCGGACGTATTGATCAACACCGGAGAGCGCACCATGTTGCAGTACTTGATGCAGCCGGCACGTACCGTTATCGCCCAGTCGATGATCGAGGAGTGATTGTGCGTTTGTTTCCCTGCCTGGTGTTGGGTTCGATGGCATTGCCTGTCCACGCGACCGAAGCGCCCATCGCCCGCTCCTCCATCACGACACCGCCTACGGCTTCGGTCAGTAAACAGAATTACTCGGTTGACTTGATGCAGTTGTATCGCGAGTCACGCCTGGAAGATCCTCGGGTGCTCGCTTCTTACTCCAAGGCTCAATCCGGGGTCGAACAGCAAAACCAGGCATTTGGCAGTCTGTTGCCCTCGGTGACGGCTAACGCCGGTTTCAACCGGATCAAGCAGACCAACCTTCAGATCGACGAGGCCTTCAACAGCCGCAATTATTCGGTGGGGTTGACCCAGCCTTTGTATAACAAGGCTGCCTGGGAAAACTACCAGCACTTCAAAAGCCTGGCAAAGCAGGCGGACTCCGAATCAAAGGAGGCTCAGGCCGAGGCCACGGTGGATCTTGCGCAGCGTTACTTCGCTGCACTGGCTGCCGATGATGAACTTGAATTGGTGCAGGCCGAACGCAGGGCTACCCAGAAAAACCTCGACAGGGTCAGTGCGCTTTACAGCAAACAACTGGCGATGGTTACCGATCTGCTGGATCTACAGGCTCGAGTCGATTCGTTGGCTGCCCAGGAAGTCGATGCGCGTAACCAGTCCAGTCTGAGCCGTGTTGCGTTGTCGGAAATTATCGGACGGCCGGTCAAGGAGAAGCTGAGCCGTGTGCGTAATGACGTCGAATTGAGGGTGTCCGCCGAAAGCCTGGAGAGTTGGGTAAATTTGGCGATCGCTGATAATCCGGCAATCAAGGCCAGTGAAAACGCTCAGGAGGCTGCCGAGGCTGCCCTGCGCGCCGGTAAGGGCGGGCACTATCCTACGGTCAATCTGAACCTGAGCGCACAACAGACCAACGAGGGTTACAACAATTCGTTGGCGCCGCAGACCGACAGCTATGTCGCGGGTGTAGGGGTACAGATTCCGATCTATAGCGGTGGCGCGACGTCCGCGCGGGTAAGGCAGTTGTATCAGGATCAACTTACCGCGGAACAGCAATTGGTGGCGACACGTCGTCAGGTGGTCAAGGAAACGACTAACGCGTATTTGACTGCAGACTCAAGCGTGGAAAAGATTCATGCCAATCGCAATGCACTGGCGTCGGCCGAGCAGTCGCGCATTGCAGCAGAGAAGGCATTCACCTACGGCGTGGTCAATGCCGTGGATGTATTGACGGCGGTGCAGAACGAGTTCACGGCACGTCGCGATCTGCTCAAGACTCAGTACGACTTTATAACCAACCTGTTTATCCTGAATCGCTGGGCTGGAAAGTTGTCGCAAGAAAGCGTCGAGAACGTCAATGTCTGGTTGAGTGGGAATGATCAAGCGATCACTCCACCAGAGACGCTGCGCAAATAAGTTGTCGGTCGTTAACCATTTTTTGTGTATCGCGTATTCGACTAGTTGGGTCGTTTAACAAGCGATGTTGGTTTTTGAGGCGATAAAGGCAGGCACTGAAGCGATAGCTCAAGTTTGGCTGCGCTTGCAGAGCAAGCGCAGCTATCGACAATTAACGACGAGATGTATGCATTGAAAGCAGGGCGCGACGAAGAATCGCGACACCCACGCCGAGAATGAATCCAAAGATCAGACCAAATCCAACGATCAGGGCTTTCTTCGGTTTTATAGGCGCTTGAGGTGCTGTCGCATCTTTATCAACTTGAACCAGGTTGAATTGATCGAAGTTTACACTCAGCTGTTTCAGGTGAGTCAACTCTCCGCTAATATCTGCAAACTCCTTGAGAAACAACTCAGGATGATCCCGCTCCTTGAGCAGTGCCGCTTCACGGTTTGTAGCCAGCAGGCTGAGTTCTTTTTGAATATCATCAATGCGCGGCTCGGTGAAGTCATCGGAAGTACGAGCTACCAAGGTGGCGCGTTCTGCTTCCAGTGCCGCCTGTCCCAGGAAGTACAGCGGTATTTTCTGATTGTTGACTTCCGTGCGGATCATGTTGCCCTGATGTGCCTGCTCTCCATCTCCCAGCGCCGAGGGCGTGGTGGGTTTTACAATGCCGAGTTTCTTGGCGATGACGATGGCTTCATCAAGCTCTTTGATGCGGTTTTGTCTGCGGCTTTGCAGTTGTTGACGCAGTGCTTTGAGTTCGTCTTGAAGTGTTTGTTTCTTTAACTTGTCTTTTTCCAGCAAGTGGGCAATTTTTGAGTCTTTTTCCGCCTCATAGACGGATTTTTTTGACTCCAGCTTCTTTTCTACGTTGTCGATACGGTTGGCAACCAGTGTTTTCAGGTTCGCGGCAGCTTTTTCTTTTTCGACTTTAACGACGAAGTCGGTAAAGGCTTTCAAGATGCCTACACCATCTACACCCTGAGGGTATCTGAGACTAAGGCCAACGGCTTCGGTAAGGCTGGAGCTTTTTTTAGGGTCGATTTTTTCAAGCGAAAATGCTTTTTCGTTGAACTTCTCGAATGTTTCTTCAATGGATTGCCCAGGTGCCTGCAATGGTGCAAGGAACTGTGGGTTGGCCTGGAAGAACTTCAGGCGGACATCATAAGACTGCATTGACGAGCCGATGTTATTCAGTGCGTCATTTGGCAGGATTTTGTAAAGTCCGGACTCATTTAGCTCGTCCAGGTCGGCCAGTGGCACAGGTCGAACAGTAGTTTCAACTTCATATTCCGGTGTTGCCAATAGGGCATAAGCAATAGAGGCAGTAACAGTCAGTGCAGTAAACAGTAAAACAATCGCCCGTTGGCTCCAGAGGCTACCAATAAGCTCCTTTACTTCAGCAACTTCGTGTCCGGGGGTATTAATTGTATTTACTGGAATGTTCATCACGCGCTCTGAAAGTTTGGACAGACGCTCCAAAGTGTATCTGGAAAATAATCGTCATCCAGGTTGGAAAAATTTACATCTGGTTAAATTTTTTTGGATTTTCCTGCATTTGATACCAAACAGCAAGGGTGAGAAAGGCTCGCAGATACGAGCGCAGGCGGATCAGGCGTCGCTTCGATACCTTCAGGGACGGGTTCGAAGCATGCGACTCCTGTCCCTCGGTTACCGTTGAAAGCGCTCTGTTCATCCACCCCATCCCTTATCGGTCGGCCCGCAATACCGTTCACTCCATCGCCTGGGCTCGGTGCTGTTTCGTGTTCGTTCAGGGTCTACTCTCATTCTGGCCGGGCCACCGAGGAGAGCCGACCGTTTCTCGGGAAAAATAAATTACGTCTATCATGTTTTATTTGAATTATGACTATAATAAAAACCGCTTGCGCCGAAGTGCTTTGGCGTCAGGCGTCTTTCAGCATCCTTCAGGAGCACCGTCATGAATTCAGTTCAGTCCCAAGGTACGGCCCTCGTCACCGGCGCTTCTTCCGGTATCGGGGCGGTTTACGCTGAGCGGTTGGCAGCCCGTGGTTTTGATTTGTTGCTGGTGGCTCGCGATGAGCAGCGACTGGAAGCGGCGGCGAGCAAGCTACGCTCGGAATATGGGGTCAAGGTTGAAGTGCTGAAGGCGGATCTGACCCAAAAAGCCGACGTGCTGCAGCTCGAGCAGCGGCTGCGCAGCGATTCAAGTATCAGTCTGTTGCTCAACAACGCCGGCATAGCGGCGGACGGGTTATTGGCCAATGCCGATACCGATCAGATGGAGCGAATGATTCAGTTGAACATCACCGCTGTCACGCGGTTGGCCTCGGCGGCTGCAGCCAGTTTTACCAAGGCCGGGCGCGGCACGATTATCAATATTGCATCGGTGGTGGCATTGTTTCCCGAGCGTTTCAACGCGACTTACAGCGCCAGCAAGGCCTATGTGTTGAGCCTGACTCAATCGATGAACGCCGAACTGGATGGCACCGGGGTGAAGATCCAGGCGGTGCTGCCCGGCGTGACGCGAACCGAGATCTGGGAGCGCTCAGGCATCGATGCGTCGCAGATTCCCGCGGACATGGTGATGGAGGCGGGTGAGATGGTCGATGCTGCATTGTCGGGGCTTGATCAGGGTGAATTGATCACCATTCCTTCGTTGCCCGATGCGGCGGATTGGGATGCGTTCGTGGCGGCGCGCCTTGTGATGGCGCCTAACCTTTCCAAAAGCAAAGCCGCTGACCGTTATCGGTAAGCGCCATCAATTGGCTTGAGGTGTGTGTGGTATGAAAGATCGTCGTGTGGTTGTAACGGGCATGGGCCTGGTGTCGCCGCTGGGCAGCGGTGTTGAGGTTGTCTGGGAGCGGCTGCTGGCCGGGCGTTCCGGGCTGCGCAATCTGCCGGATGAGGTGGTTGCCGATCTGCCGGCCAAGGTCGGCGGTGCGGTGCCGACGCTGGCTGATGATCCGCAGGCGGGTTTCGACCCCGATCGGGCAACCCCGCCCAAGGAACAGAAGAAGATGGACCGCTTCATCCTGTTCGCCATGGAGGCCGCACGTCAGGCACTGGAGCAAGCCGGCTGGCAAGCGCTGGACGCCAATGCCCAGGAGCGCACGGCTACCATCATCGGTTCCGGCGTGGGTGGTTTCGGCGCGATTGCCGACGCGGTGCGTACCACCGATAGCCGTGGCCCGAGACGTTTGTCTCCATTCACTATTCCTTCATTTCTGGTCAATCTTGCGGCAGGTCATGTGTCGATCCAGCATGGCTTCAAGGGGCCTCTAGGCGCGCCGGTCACGGCATGCGCTGCCGGGGTTCAGGCGATTGGCGACGCGGCGCGGCTGATTCGCGTCGGTGAGGCGGATATCGCGGTGTGCGGTGGTGCGGAAGCGGCGATCGATCGGGTCAGCCTTGCCGGGTTCGCGGCGGCTCGCGCCTTGTCCAGCGGCTACAACGAAACGCCCGAGCGCGCTTCGCGACCTTTCGACAGCGGCCGCGACGGTTTTGTCATGGGGGAAGGGGCCGGGCTGCTGGTCATCGAGTCTCTGGACCATGCGCTGGCTCGCGGCGCTCAACCACTGGCGGAGCTGGTCGGCTACGGCACCAGCGCCGATGCCTATCACCTGACCGCCGGCCCGGAGGATGGCAGCGGTGCGCGGCGAGCGATGTCGTTGGCATTGGCGCAGGCCGGTGTTTCACCGGCTCAGGTCCAGCATCTGAATGCTCATGCAACCTCGACTCCGGTGGGGGATCTGGGGGAGCTGGCGGCGATCAAGGCATTGTTCGGCGCGCAAAATGGTATCGCTGTGACTTCGACCAAGTCGGCGACCGGGCATTTGCTCGGTGCAGCGGGTGGACTTGAAGCGATCTTTACGCTGCTGGCGATCCGCGACCAGATCGTGCCGGCGACGCTCAATTTCGAGAACCCGGACCCTGCCTCTGAAGGTGTCGACATCGTTCATGGTAGCGCGCGGCCGATGGCCATCGAATACGCGTTGTCCAACGGCTTCGGATTTGGCGGGGTCAATGCCAGTGTGCTGTTCAAGCGTTGGCAGGGTTAATCCTGTGAGTGTTTGAGATGTTCGCGTGCGACGTCGAGAATCCTTTGGGCAAATTCGGCGTCTGCAACGCTGCGCGATAACAGCAAGGCGCCGACCAGCGTCGACATGATGACGATGCTGCGGTTTGGGGTGCCTTCGCCGTCAAGGGTGTTGCGGATCTGATCGAGTCGCGCCTGGAGCACGACGTCGCTGGTTGGGCTCGGTTGACCACGCAGGCCCAGTTCCGAGGAAATGGTTGGCAGCGGACAGCCTTCGTGGGGGGAGGTTTGATGCCATTCGGACAGATAGGTGTCGATGAAGGTTTCGAGTGGGTGTTCCTCGGCGAAGATTTGCGCGCACAACCCGTCGACTTGTACGCCAGCCTCTTGCAAGGCTTTTTCTACCAGTTCGTCTTTGGACTTGAAGTGCGAATAAAAGCCACCGTGGGTCAAGCCCAGCGCTTTCATCAGGGGTTGCAGCCCGGTCGCGCCGATACCGTCGCGTCGAAATCGCGCTGAAGCTTCCTTGATAATGCGTTGGTGGGTCTGGGCTTTATGGTCCTGCGAGTAACGCATCAGATATCTCCGCATCAATGCGGCCCATATTAACCAATGAAAATTGCATGGTGACTGTACTTCTACTTCTAAAGAACATGCAGATGCTTCGATATCGGTACAAAGCCGCATGATTTCAGGCAGTTTTCACGCAAAAAATAAACCCCGCCGTTGCAGGCGGGGTTTTCATTCAGCGGTCCTGCGCTTCCTTGGCGTCCATTTCCGCATTGCGTTCGGCGACGCGCTTACGTTGCTCTTCGGTCAGTTCGACCTTGTTGGCGGTGTCGCGCAGCATCATCAGACCACCAACGATCGAGCCGATGGCAACGACCAGAATCAACCAGGCATACCAGGGCATAGGACTCTCCTTGAAAAGCAGGCGGTTCGGCGAGGGTTCGCCAACCGATCGTGCATACCACTTTGAGTGATGGGGTTTTATCGCAGTTCCATCGCTATCACCCTCATTCTATGCCTGTTGTTCAAGGTTCACTCGAGCGCTTTCAAAGTCCGGTCAGCATCGCATCCGCCGGTGCGTCGGCGCGCAATTGCGCGGTGAGCGTGAAGTACACGAAACCAGCCGCCATGAAGCCCAGGAAGATCAGGCCGATCAAGGTGTTGAACCAGGCCATCGCAATCAGGCACACCACCGCCAGCATCAATGCAATGAACGGCACCAGCGGGTAGCAGGGGGCGCGGAAGGTGCGCTCCAGGTTTGGCTCGGTTTTACGCAGTTTGAACAGGCTGAGCATGCTCATGATGTACATCACGATGGCGCCGAACACGGCCATGGTGATCATCGCGGCGGTCAGCGTCATGCCGCCGAGGTTGATCAGGCCGTCGCTGTAGATGGCAGCGATGCCGATGACACCGCCGGCGATGATCGCCCGGTGCGGGGTTTGAAAACGCGACAATCTGGCCAGGGACGCCGGCAGGTAACCGGCCCGGGCGAGGGCGAAGAACTGCCGCGAGTAGCCGAGGATGATCCCGTGGAAACTCGCTACCAGGCCGAACAGGCCGATCCACACCAGCATGTGCAGCCAGCCCGAGCTTTCGCCTACCACGGTCTTCATCGCTTGCGGCAGCGGGTCGTTGATGTTCGACAGGGTGCGCCAGTCGCCGACGCCACCGGCGAAAAACATCACACCCATCGCCAGCAACACCAGGGTCAAGATACCGCTGATGTAGGCCTTGGGAATCGTGCGTTTCGGGTCCTTGGCTTCTTCGGCGGCCATGGCTGCGCCTTCAATGGCGAGGAAGAACCAGATGGCAAAGGGGATCGCCGCGAACATCCCGGCAATCGCCGGAGCACCGAACACGTCGGAGCCGGCCCAGCCATTGAGCGCGAAGTTGCTGAAGCTGAAGGCCGGAGCGACCACGCCCATGAACACCAGCAATTCAGCGACCGCCAACACGCAGACCACCAGCTCGAAGGTCGCCGCCAGTTTCACGCCGAGGATGTTGAGGCCCATGAACACGATGTAGGCACCGACTGCCGCGTGTTTCGGGTCCAGGGCTGGAAACTGGACATTGAGGTAGGCACCGATGGCCAGGGCAATCGCGGGTGGAGCGAAGACGAATTCGATCAAGGTCGCCAACCCGGCGATCAATCCGCCTTTTTCGCCAAAGGCTCGACGGCTGTAGGCAAAGGGGCCACCGGCGTGAGGAATGGCGGTGGTCAGTTCGGTGAAACTGAAGATGAAACAGGTGTACATGGTGGCGACCATGAACGAGGTCACCAGGAAGCCCAAAGTCCCGGCCACGCCCCAGCCATAACTCCAGCCGAAATACTCCCCGGAAATCACCAGCCCGACCGCGATGCCCCACAGATGCAATGTGCCCAGCGTGGGTTTGAGTTGTGTGTTCATGCGATTGCTCCCTGAGTGGTTTGGAAAGCTCAGGGGAGGGCTGTGCAGCGGACGTGCCATTTTGCGATAGTACGTCGTAATGGCTGGAAAGCTGTCGTATCGGGGATGTTCGCTACTGGATGCGCGAACTTTGTGCGTCAGTCAGGGGCGCCGTTGCGGCAAGTGCCGCTTTCGCGAGCAAATCCGCATGCCCGCTACCCGACACCGGTGCGGGCAGCGGTTGGTGCTCAGGATTGTTCAGTCAGGCATTCGCGCAGCGCTGTTTGCCAGTCCGGTTGGCTGACGCCCCAGTCGCGCTGCAAGCGACTGCAATCGAGTCGCGAGTTGAGCGGCCTGGCGGCGGGAGTGGGGTAGTCGCTGGACGGGATCGCAAACAGGTCGGCGCAAGGCTTGCCCTGTTGTCGCAGCGCTTCGCCGATCGCCTGGGCGAAGCCAAACCAGGAGGTCTCACCTTGCGCGCTCAGGTGATAAGTACCCCAGTTGGCCACTTCGTTCGCCTGCCAGTGTTCAATCAAGGCCAGGGTGCTGTTGGCGATTGTGCCGGCCCAGGTAGGTGCGCCGATTTGATCGGCGACTACACGTAACTCCGCTTTCTCTTGCAGCAAACGTTGCATCGTCAGCAGAAAATTGCGGCCATGGGTTGAATAGACCCAACTGGTACGCAGGATCAGGTGTTTACCTTGCACGTCCCTGACGGCCTGCTCACCGGCCAGCTTGCTCTTGCCATACACCCCGAGCGGGTTGGGTGTGTCGTCCTCGTTGTAAGGCGCGGCTTTGGTCCCGTCGAACACATAGTCCGTGGAGTAATGGATCAACGGAATGTCGAGAGCCAGCGCTTCTTCGGCAAGAATACCGGGAGCTACGGCGTTAATGGCAAACGCTGATTGCGGCTCGCTTTCTGCCAGATCAACCGCCGTATGGGCCGCGGCGTTGATGATCAGATCAGGCCGGACGGTTTGCACCTGGCGCCGGATCTGATCGGGTTGCGCGAGATCGAGTTGGTCGCGACCCAATACGATCAGTTCGCCGACCGCCCCCAGTCGCCGTTGCAATTCATGTGAAACCTGACCGTGCCGGCCATTGATGAGTATTTTCACCGGAACAGTCCAGTCTCGTTACCAGGCAAACCGGGCTCGTACAGGATCATTGCTCTTCCCCTGCCAGTTTGGCCAGGTACTGGCCATATCCGGTCTTGCCGAAGTACCGGGCGCGTTCGAGCAACTGATCTCGGTCGATCCAGCCATTTTCATAGGCTATCTCTTCGAGACAGGCGACTTTGAGGCCTTGGCGGTGTTCGATGGTTTGCACGTATTGAGAGGCTTCGAGCAAGCTGTCGTGGGTGCCGGTGTCGAGCCAGGCGAAGCCTCGACCAAAACGCTCGACCTGCAGATCGCCACGTTGCAGATAGGCATTGTTGACGTCGGTGATTTCCAGTTCGCCGCGCGGCGAAGGTTTCACCGCCTTGGCGATTTCGATCACATCGTTGTCGTAGAAATACAGGCCGGTAACGGCATAACTGGATTTCGGCTTTTTCGGTTTTTCTTCGATCGAAAGCGCACGGCCTTCGCTGTCGAAATCGATGACGCCGAAGCGCTCGGGATCCTTGACCCAGTAACCGAACACGGTGGCACCGGAGGAGCGTTGTGCCGCGCTCTGCAGTTGCTCGCCAAAGTGCTGACCGTGGAAGATGTTGTCGCCCAGGATCAGGCACACAGGGTCATCGCCGATGAACGCTTCGCCAATCAGGAAAGCCTGGGCCAGACCGTCCGGTGAAGGTTGCTCGGCAAAGCTGAAATTCACCCCGAACTGGCTGCCGTCACCCAGCAGATTGCGATACTGCGGCAGGTCCTGCGGGGTGGAGATCAGCAGGATATCCTTGATGCCGGCCAGCATCAGAACCGAGATCGGATAGTAGATCATGGGCTTGTCGTAGACCGGCAACAGCTGTTTCGACACGCCGAGCGTAATCGGGTGCAGACGCGTGCCCGAGCCACCCGCCAAAACGATGCCTTTCATCATGCGAGCAGCTCCTTGGGGTTGATGGCGCCAAGGCGTTCACCTTGATAGCTGCCGTCCTGGACGCGGCGGCACCACTCCATGTTATCCAGGTACCATTGAACGGTTTTGCGCAGGCCGGTTTCGAAGGTCTCTTCGGGCACCCAGCCCAGTTCGCGTTCAATCTTGCCGGCATCGATTGCATAGCGCAGGTCATGACCAGGACGATCCTGGACAAACGTGATCAGGTCGGCGTAATGCGCAACGCCCTCAGGTTTGTGCGGTGCCAGCTCTTCAAGCAGGGCGCAGATGCCGCGCACCACGTCGATGTTCTTTTGTTCGTTGTGCCCGCCGATGTTGTAGGTCTCGCCGACGGTGCCGGTGGTCACCACCTTGAGCAGTGCCCGGGCGTGATCTTCGACGAACAGCCAGTCGCGCACTTGCAGGCCATTGCCATACACAGGCAGAGGTTTGCCGGCCAAGGCATTGAGGATGACCAGCGGAATCAGTTTCTCCGGGAAGTGGAACGGCCCGTAATTGTTCGAGCAATTGGTCAGCAGCACCGGCAGGCCATAGGTTCGCTGCCAGGCGCGGACCAGATGGTCGGACGCTGCCTTGCTGGCGGAGTAGGGCGAGCTCGGCGCGTAGGGCGTGGTTTCCGTAAACAGGTCGTCGACCCCGTGCAGGTCGCCGTAGACCTCGTCGGTGGAAATGTGATGAAAGCGGAAGGCGCTTCTCTCGGGTTCCGACAGGGTTTGCCAATAGCCGCGGGCGGCCTCGAGCAGGCTGTAGGTGCCGACGATGTTGGTCTGGATGAATTCCGATGGCCCGTCGATGGAGCGATCGACGTGGGACTCCGCTGCCAGGTGCATGATCGCGTGCGGCTGGAAACGCGCCAGCACGGCACTGACGGTCGCCTGGTCAACAATATCGGCCTGAACGAACTCGTAGCGAGTGTCGTTGGCAATGCTGGTCAGCGATTCGAGATTGCCGGCATACGTCAGTTTGTCCAGGTTGAGCACTTCATGCCCGGTGTGTTGGATCAGCTCGCGAACAAGGGCCGAGCCTATGAAACCGGCTCCGCCGGTAATAAGGATACGCACGTTGGGCCAGCCTTTTTTTCAGTAATGCGAATGGCGGTAGCTTGCAGGCGCGAGCGGGGAGGTGCAAGAGTTCTTGACCCCATTGGGTTGCGTCGCGCCGATCAGGTTGGATTATCCATGACTTGCCGCCTTCACTCACTACTCCGGCGCACAATTTAGAGTTCCAGGTAAGGCACTGCGGGTGTTTTCCGCTCTGGAGCTCGCTCGCGCACCCTGTAACCCCGGCGTAAACCCACTCTTTACGCTTTCTTTATGCCCCGCGCGCACCCTCGGTCTCGTTCCTTTACAGCCTCCTTTCCGACAATGACTCCACACGCGGCAATACGCCGTAACACGGAGAACTTCCATGAGCGTTCTGGACGGAGTGTCACTGCTGCTGGCAGTGGGGCTGTTCATTTATCTGTTGGTTGCGCTGTTGCGCGCGGACCGGAACTAGGAGCGGCTATGCACAGTTATGACTATTGGCTGATCCTCGGGTTTTTCGCCCTGGTATTGGTCCCTGCGCCGTTTCTCGGGCGCTTCTACTACAAGGTGATGGAAGGACAGCGCACCTGGCTGACGCCTGTTCTCGGCCCGGTCGAACGCGGTTGTTATCGTCTGGCCGGCGTCGATCCGCAGGTCGAACAGAGCTGGCAGAAGTACACGCTGGCCTTGCTCGCCTTCAACCTCGCGGGTTTCCTGCTGCTGTTCGCGATCCTGGTGTTCCAGGACCACCTGCCGCTGAACCCGCAAAACCTGCCGGGGCAGGAATGGACGCTGGCGTTCAACACCGCCGTCAGCTTCATGACCAACACCAACTGGCAGGCCTACAGCGGCGAAGCGTCCCTGAGCTACCTGAGCCAGATGGTCGGCCTCACCGTGCAGAACTTCGTCAGCGCCGCCACCGGCCTGGCGGTTCTGGTTGCGCTGTGTCGTGGCATCGGTCGCAAGTCCACCCGGACCCTGGGCAACTTCTGGGTCGACATGACCCGCGCCACCCTCTACGGCCTGCTGCCGCTGTGCCTGCTGCTGGCGCTGTACCTGGTCTGGCAGGGCGTGCCGCAGACCTTCGCGCAGTACGTGAATGCGGTGACGATGCAGGGTGTTGACCAAGTGATTCCGCTGGGGCCGGCTGCCAGTCAGATTGCGATCAAGCAACTGGGCACCAACGGCGGTGGTTTCTTCGGCGTGAACTCGGCGCATCCGTTCGAGAACCCGACGGCGTGGAGCAACCTGTTCGAAGTGACCTCGATCATTCTGATCCCCGTCGCGCTGGTCTTCACCTTCGGCCATTACGTGAAGGACTTGCGTCAGAGCCGCGCAATCATCGCCTGCATGCTGGCGCTGTTCCTGATCGGCGGTGCGACTTCGTTGTGGGCCGAGTACCAGCCGAACCCTTCATTGAACAATGCCGCTGTCGAACAGACCGCGCCACTGGAAGGCAAGGAAGCGCGCTTTGGCACCACTGCAACGGTGCTGTGGTCGGTGACCACCACGGCCGCGTCCAACGGTTCGGTGAACGGCATGCACGACAGCCTCAATCCGCTGAGCGGCATGGTCGCGCTGGTCAACATGATGGTCGGTGAAGTGATCTTCGGCGGCGTCGGTGCCGGGCTCTACGGCATGTTGCTCAACGTGCTGATCGCGGTGTTCCTCGCCGGCCTGATGATCGGCCGCACCCCGGAATACCTCGGCAAGAAGCTGCAGGCCAAAGAAGTCCAATTGCTGGTGGTGACCCTGATGGTCATGCCGATTGGCGTACTGGTACTCGGCGCGATCGCCGCCAGCCTGCCTGGCCCGGTAGCCGCCGTCAGCAACCCCGGGCCCCACGGTTTCAGTCAGTTGCTCTACGCCTACACCTCGGCCAGTGCCAACAACGGCTCCGCGTTCGGTGGCTTCGGTGCCAACACACCGTTCCACAACCTGATGCTGGGCCTGGGCATGTTGATCGGTCGCTTCGGCTACATCCTCCCAGTCCTGGCATTGGCCGGCAGCCTGGCGATGAAGAAAACCGCGCCGATCGGGCAGAACAGCTTCCCGACCCACGGCCCGTTGTTTGTCACCCTGCTGACCGTGACCATTTTGCTGGTGGGTGGCCTGACCTTCCTGCCGACCTTGGCACTGGGTCCTATCGCTGAACACCTGAGCATGGCTGCCTTTTGAATAAGGAGCTGAGGAATCAATGATGAATATGCCCGTAACCAAAACCGTCGCCGTCAAGGCACCGGAACAACCGAAAACCGCGATCTCGGCCCTGTGGCGCCCGGCGCTGGTGCAAGCCTTCGTCAAGCTCGACCCACGGCAATTGCAGCGTGCGCCGGTGATGCTGGTGGTCGAACTGACCGCAATCCTGACCACCGTGTTGTGCTTCATTCCCGACACGGCCGTACCGACTTTCGTCGCTGCGCAAATCGCCGTGTGGCTGTGGTTCACCGTGCTGTTCGCCAACTTCGCTGAAGCTTTGGCCGAAGGTCGCGGCAAGGCCCGCGCTGATAGCCTCAAGGCCGGCAGCGAAGGCTTGAGCGCCCGGCGCAAAACCGGCAACGGCAGCTTCCAGGTGGTGCCCGCCACCAGCCTGCGCAAGGGTGACATGGTGCGCGTCGAAGCAGGGGAGATGATCCCCGGTGACGGCGAAGTGATCGAAGGCATTGCGGCGGTCAACGAAGCAGCGATTACCGGTGAATCGGCGCCGGTGATTCGCGAGTCCGGCGGCGACCGCTCGGCGGTGACCGGCAACACACGGCTGGTGTCCGACTGGTTGCTGGTGAAAATCACCGCCAACCCTGGCGAGTCGACCCTGGACCGCATGATCGCCCTGGTCGAAGGCGCCAAGCGCCAGAAAACCCCGAACGAAGTGGCGCTCGACATCCTGCTGATCGGCCTGACCCTGATCTTCCTGCTGGTGGTCGTCACCCTGCAACCGTTCGCCCACTTCGCCAACGGCAGCCTGCCGCTGGTGTTCCTGGTGGCGCTGTTGGTCACGCTGATTCCGACCACCATCGGCGGTTTGCTGTCGGCCATCGGTATCGCCGGGATGGATCGCCTGGTGCGCCTGAACGTGATCGCCAAGTCCGGCCGAGCGGTGGAAGCGGCGGGGGACGTGCATGTCCTGTTGCTGGACAAGACCGGCACCATCACCTTCGGTAACCGTCGTTGCTCGGCGGTGTATGCCGCCCCGGGTGTGACAGCCAGGGAACTGGCCGAAGGCGCATTGCTGGCTTCACTCGCCGACGACACGGCTGAAGGCAAGTCGATCGTCGAGTACCTGCGTGGCACCCATCCGCAACCGGAACCGTCCGCTGACGTGCTGACCGCCGTGCCATTCAGTGCTGAAACCCGCTTGTCCGGTGTCGACTATCAGGGCCGCGTGTACCGCAAAGGCGCGGTGGATTCGTTGCTGGCCTTCGTCGGCCTGACACGCGCTGACCTGGCACCGGCCTTGTCGCGTGAAATCGACAAGATCGCCCAAAGCGGCGGCACCCCGTTGCTGGTGTGTGCCGACGGCAAGTTGCTCGGCGCGATTCACCTCAAGGACGTGGTCAAGCCCGGCATCCGCGAGCGTTTCGCCGAGCTGCGCAAGCTGGGGATCCGCACCGTCATGGTCACCGGCGACAACCCGTTGACCGCCGCTGCCATCGCCGCTGAAGCAGGGGTGGACGATGTGCTGGCCGAAGCCACGCCGGAGAAAAAACTGGCGCGCATTCGTCACGAGCAAAACGACGGTCGCCTGGTCGCCATGTGCGGCGACGGCGCCAACGACGCCCCGGCACTGGCCCAGGCGGACGTCGGCATGGCGATGAACGACGGTACGCAAGCGGCACGTGAAGCGGCGAACATGGTCGACCTCGACAGCGACCCGACCAAGCTGCTGGACGTGGTGCAGATCGGCAAGGAGTTGCTGGTCACCCGCGGTGCGCTGACGACCTTTTCGATCGCCAACGACGTGGCCAAGTACTTCGCGATCCTGCCGGCGCTGTTCGCCGCGATCTACCCACAACTGGGCGTGCTCAACGTGATGCACCTGAGCAGTCCGCAGAGCGCGATTCTCTCGGCGATCGTGTTCAACGCCTTGATCATTGTGGTGCTGATTCCCTTGGCATTGCGCGGAGTGCGCGTACAGGCGGCGAGTGCGGCGGCGTTGCTGCGACGCAATCTGCTGATCTACGGCCTGGGCGGGATCCTGGTGCCGTTCGTGGGCATCAAGGCGATCGACATGCTGTTGACGGCGTTGCATCTGGTTTAGCGATAGGTAGCTGTGGTGGGGCTTTTGTGGCGAGGGAGCTTGCTCCCGCTGGGCTGCAAAGCAGCCCCATCCCAGACACCACATTTGTTCAGGCATACCGCATTCACCAGGATGACGACTGCTTCGCAGCCCAGCGGGAGCAAGCTCCCTCGCCACAGGTAATGTGTTTGTTTTCACCGAATTCGAGGATTTTGAAATGTCCACATTGATACGCCCGGCCCTGAGCCTGCTGGTCCTGATGACGCTGATCACCGGCGTTGCCTATCCACTGGTGGTCACCGGCGTGGCCCAGGTCGCGTTCCCGGATCAGGCCAACGGCAGCCTGGTGCGTGATGCCGAGGGCAAGGTCCGCGGCTCATCGCTGATCGCCCAGGATTTCGTCGGCGACGCCTGGTTCCACCCGCGCCCTTCGGCCGGTGCCTTTGCCACCGTGTCGAGCAGTGCCAGCAACCTGTCGCCGAGCAACCCGGCGCTGGCGACGCGGGTGATCGACGATGCCTCCAAACAGTTGGTGCCCGGTCAGGGACCGGTGCCATTGGCGCTGGTCACTACCTCCGGTAGCGGTCTCGATCCGCACTTGCCACCGGCGGCGATTGCCTATCAACTGGCGCGTGTCGCGGCGGCGCGCAACCTGCCGGTAGCGACACTGCAACAACTGCTGGACGCGCATATCGAGCAGCCGTTGGTAGGCCCGCCGGTGGTGAATGTGCTTGAGTTGAATCTGGCGCTGGAAAAACTTTAGGTGCGTGGTGCTGCCATTCGCGAGCAAGCCCGCTCCCACACTGGATAGGTGTCGTACACACAACTTGTGGCCACTGAAGATCTTATGTGGGAGCGGGCTTGCTCGCGAAGGCAGTAGAACCGTCACCCATTTCCTTCAAGAAAAAAGAGAGCTTCAAGCATGAGCAACTCCGGCCGCGCCGACGCGCTGTTAGCAGACCTGCCCCGCGATGGCCGTGGCCGGCTCAAAGTGTTTCTCGGCGCCGCGCCGGGTGTCGGCAAGACCTACGCCATGTTGCAAGCGGCCCACACCCAATTGCGCCAGGGGGTGAAAGTCATTGCCGGTGTCGTCGAAACCCACGGCCGGGCCGAAACCGAAGCCCTGCTCGGCGGCTTGCCGCAGCAGCCGTTGGTACGCTCGGAGTACCGTGGCGTGTTGCTCGAAGAAATGGACCTCGACGGCCTGCTTGTCGCCAAACCAAAGCTGGTGCTGGTCGACGAACTGGCGCACTCCAACGCCCCCGGCAGCCGTCACGAAAAGCGCTGGCAGGATATTCAGGAGCTGCTCGCCGCCGGCATTGACGTGTACACCACGGTCAACGTCCAGCACCTGGAAAGCCTCAACGACCAGGTGCGTGGCATCACTGGCGTGCAGGTCCGCGAAACCCTGCCGGACTGGGTGTTGCAGGAAGCCTACGAACTGCTGCTGATCGACTTGCCGCCACGGGAGCTGCTCGAGCGTTTGCGCGACGGCAAGGTCTATGTGCCTGAGCAGGCGCGGGCGGCCATCGATGCGTTCTTCTCCCAGACCAACCTCACGGCCCTGCGCGAACTGGCGATGCAAACCGCGGCGGCTCAGGTCGATAACGATCTCGCCCAAGGGTATCGTCAGTTGGGGCAAGCGGCACCGGCCGTACGCGGGCGATTGCTGGTAGGGGTGGACGGCGATGCCCAGGCCGAACGCCTGGTACGCCATGCCAGTCGCGTGGCCCAACGGCGGCACCTGCCTTGGAGCCTGGTGCATGTGGACAACGGCAGCGTGCGTGACGAACAGTCGCGCCTGCGCCTGCAAAGCGCCCAGCAACTGGCCGAACGCCTCGGCGGCGAAGTGGTGTTGCTGCGCGCTGGTGAGGTGGCGAAAACCCTGATCCAGCATGCCGCCGAACGGCGTGCCAGCCTGGTGCTGGTCGGCCAATCCCGGCCGCGCTTGCGCCGGCGTCTGTTCGGTGGCGGGCTGGCGGCGCGGCTGCTGCGAAATGCGCGCGGACTGGAAATCAACGTTCTCGATAGTGATCACCAACAGCATCAACTCCATCAACGCTCAATGCAGTCGCTGATCTGGTTCGACTACGTGTTGGCGGTGGTCGCGACGGTTCTGGCCAGTGCCCTGGCCTGGGCCGTGGCGAGTGTACTGCCGCTGCCGAACATCTCGCTGGTGTTCCTTGCCGCTGTGCTGCTGGTGGCGGTGCGCAGCAGTCTCGGACCGGCGCTGGCCTGTGCGGCGCTGTCGTTTCTGACCTATGACTTTCTGTTCATTCCGCCGAATTTCTCTTTCAGCATCCAGCGCGAAGAAGACGTGCTGACCTTGCTGTTCTTCCTGCTGATGGCGGCCCTCACCGGCAATCTCGCGGCGCGTCAGCGCCGGCAATTGCAGGCCCTGCGCGACACCCAGGAAGAGACCACTGAACTGCTCGACCTGTCACGCAAACTCACCGCCGCCACCGATCGCCAGGCCGTGGTCAGCGCGGCCGCCCAACACCTCAACGGTTGGAGCGACGTGCAACTGTGCCTGCTCAATCGCGACGGGCAAAACGGCTGGAAAGTCGAAACCGGTGGCCCGCTGGAGTTCACCGAAGCCGAACGCGCCGCCGCCGATTGGGCCTGGCAGCACGATCAACCGGCGGGCGCGGGCACCGGCACCTTGCCGTTCGGCCGCTGGTGGTGGTGGCCGTTATCGGTGGAGGACGGTCCGCTGGCGTTGCTCGGCGTATGCGCCAGGGAAGGTCAGACCCTAAGCGGCCAGCGCCGTCGCTTGTTGACCGCGCTGAGCCAGCCACTGGCCCAGGCGCTGGCCCGGGCGCAACTGGCCGACGATTTGGAAGCGGCGCGGCTGCACGGCGAAACGGAGCAGTTGCGCAGTGCCTTGCTGGCTTCGGTGTCCCACGATTTGCGCACACCGCTGACGTCCATGCGCGGCAGTATCGACAGCCTGTTGGCCCTGGGTGAAGCGATCCCGCTGGAGGATCGCCGCGAACTGCTCGAAGGCACCCGCGATGAAGCCGAGCGTCTTGATCGTTATATCCAGAATCTGCTCGACATGACCCGGCTCGGTCACGGTGCCCTGAAGCTGGCGCGGGACTGGGTGTCGCCGGCCGATATCGTCGGCAGTGCGCTCAATCGCCTGCGCGCGGTACTCGCGTCGCTGCAGGTCAGCACCGAAGTCCCGGCGGATTTGCCGCTGCTGTTCGTCCACGCTGCACTGATCGAACAGGCACTGATCAACGTGATGGAAAACGCCGCGCGGTTTTCGCCACCCCGCGGGCGTTTGCAATTGCGCGCCGGGGCCGATGACAGTGAGCTGTTTTTCTCGGTCAGCGATGAGGGCCCGGGGATTCCAGAGGAGGAGCGGGCGAAGATCTTCGACATGTTCTACACCGCGGCCCGGGGTGATCGTGGCGGGCAGGGAACCGGATTGGGGTTGGCGATCTGTCAGGGCATGGTCGGTGCCCATGGCGGGCGCATCAGCGTCGCCGACGGCATCGAGGGGCGCGGCACCTGCATCACGTTGCACCTGCCGCTACAGGCTCAGCCGGGATACGAAGGTGAAGCCTGATCCTGCTTGCGCTACTCTCTTGCCACTTATCAGTGTTGATGTGAATTCATGAGCCAGACCGCGACCATCCTGGTCATTGACGACGAACCGCAGATCCGCAAGTTCCTGCGCATCAGCCTCGCCTCCCAAGGCTACAAAGTGCTGGAGGCCGGCACCGGCAACGAAGGGTTGGCGCAAGCCGCGTTGAACAAACCGGACTTGCTGGTGCTCGACCTCGGCTTGCCGGACATGGACGGCCAGCAGGTCTTGCGTGAGTTTCGCGAGTGGTCGACGGCGCCGGTATTGGTGCTCTCGGTGCGCGCCAATGAAGGGCAGAAAGTCGAAGCCCTGGATGGCGGTGCCAATGACTACGTGACCAAGCCGTTCGGCATTCAGGAGTTCCTGGCGCGGATTCGTGCGTTGTTGCGCCAGGCGCCCGTGGGGGAAAGCCAGCCAGCGGCGCTGAGTTTCGGCCCGTTGACGGTCGACCTGGCGTATCGCCGGGTGCTGCTCGACGGTGCCGAAGTCGCCCTGACTCGCAAGGAGTACGCCGTGCTGGCGCAACTGGCGCGGCACCCCGGGCGGGTGATCACCCAGCAGCAATTGCTCAAGGACATCTGGGGGCCGACGCACACGGAAGACACTCATTACCTACGTATCGTGGTCGGGCACTTGCGCCAGAAACTGGCGGATGACCCGACCCAACCCAGGTTCATCGTGACCGAGGCGGGGGTGGGGTATCGGTTGTTGAGTGAGTAGTTTTGAAGTTTTTTGGTAACTGATCTGGCGCTTTCGCGAGCAAGCCCGCTCCCACAGGGTTCGTGTGACCGACGCGGTCATTGTGGGAGCGGACTTGCTCGCGAAGAGGCCCGGATAGTCACCCGAGAATTTTCAGACGCTCAGTTCTGCTCACTTTCATAGCGATCCAGCGTATCCCGCGCAATCTCCCTGCCCAATGCGATCAGCTCCGGCGCCTTGTAGAACTCGAAAAACCGGCACACGCGCTTGGGCACGTTGATCAGGATGTCTGGTGGGTACCCGGCAATCTTGTACTGCGCCAGCGACGTCTGCATTACCTCGAAACTCTGGTTGATCAAATCCAGCAGGGACGCCGGCCCGACGTTGTCGATGATGAACGAACCGGTGGCCGAGCGGGGTGCGCCGCTGGCTTCCGGAGCGGCCGCGGGTTGCTGCGCTTCGGGCTCGGCGGATTCGATCCACGGATTGAGATCCGCGCCTTCCGCCCTCAGGGCTTCCCGCTCCAGGATCAGCAATTGCTCGGCCTGTTTACGGCGGAACGGCAGCTTCGAGCCGAGGGAGTTGATCAGGCTGTCGAAGCGGGTCTTGAAGGCGGCGGGACGCTGGATGACCGGCAGTTGATAGTGGCGCTGGTTGGTGGAGTTGAGGTTGACCGCGATGATCAAATCGCAATGGCTCGACACCACGGGCACGATCGGCAGCGGGTTGAGAATGCCGCCATCGACCAGCATGCGGTTGCCTTGCATCACCGGGGTAAACAGGCTGGGAATCGCTGCCGAGGCGCGCATGGCCTGGTGCAGGCAGCCTTCCTGGAACCAGATTTCCTGCTGGTTGGTCAGGTCGGCGGCGACGGCGGTATAGGGGATGCGCAAGTCTTCGATGTTGATCTCGCCGACGATCTTGCGGATCTGCCCGAATACCTTTTCGCCACGAATCGCCCCCAGACGAAAACTGACGTCAACCAGACGCAACACGTCGAGATAGTCCAGGCTCTCGATCCAGTCGCGGTATTCATTGAGTTTGCCGGCGGCGTAGATCCCGCCCACCACCGCGCCCATGGAGCAGCCGGCGATACAGGCAATGTCATAGCCGCGCCGTTCGATCTCTTCGATGACCCCAATATGTGCATAACCCCGGGCTCCACCCGAGCCCAATACCAGTGCGACACGCTTTTTCATGAATCGCCCTCGTTTGAATGGTTCAACAATGCACCCATCGAGGGGCACGCTTCAATCGTCATGGTCGTTCGATGGGGTAAGAGCGTCGTATTTTCGACACTCCATGGCGGCGCATGGTTATTCTCGTCAGCGCTATAGTTTGCACAGCGGACCAACGGCACTTTTCAGGTGCCACAACGTCTTACCTGCATGACTGTTGACCTATTCTTGAGGAGTGAGTGATGAAAGCCTGGATCTGCGTGCCATTGATTGCCCTGGCGCTCGCCGGTTGTGCCGGTAAAACCGCCTACCGCGACAGCTGCGGTAGTAACCTGGATGCGGCATGGCATGAACTGGACCTGGCCAAAGCCGAGGGTTTCGCCGGGACCGTCAGCTACTCCAAGGCCTTGTCGCTGTTGACCGCGGCCAAGACCCAGCAGCAATTCGAGGGGTTCGAGGGCTGCACCAACAAGGCCGAGAAGGCCCGTTTCTACATTCGTGAGTCGCGTGCGGGGCGTTGAAAACACTGCTACTCCTGTAGGAGCCGGCTTGCCGGCGATAGGCTCTCGAATGTTACCGTGGCCTGATATCGCCATCGCTGGCAAGCCAGCTCCTATAGGTAACGCATGGCACTGTTTTACGGAGTAAACCCCCATGATCGATCGGTTGGTGGCTCGTGTTCTGGGCCTGGAGATTCGTCTGCTGGCCTGTCAGGCCCGCTTGAAAGCGCGTACAGACCCTGAGGCGTTACACGATCTGCGCACCACCATGCGTCGGTTGCGCAGCCTGTTGCGACCTTTGCGCGGATTGCCCGGCGTCGAGCAACTGGAAGCGGCCGCCTCGCGGGTGGGCGATCTGACCACGCCATTACGTGATCGCGAAGTGCTGGCGGCGTACCTGCTCCAGCACCATCAACCCCTGGCCGCACAGCAGCGCATGGCGCAGATGGCCGAGGCCTACCCGGCCGTGGCGGCCAGCCCTGAACTTGCGCAGTTGCTGATCGTTCTCGATGCATTTCCGCGTTTTCTGCGCGCCGCCCAACGCCAGGGATTGCTCAAGGGCTTGCGCAAGCGCATCGAAAAGCGTCTGGGCAAACAATGGGAAAAACTCGACGAGGCACTGCACGACCCGACCCACGACCGTCATCGGCTGCGCCTGCTGATCAAGCGCGTGCGCTATGGCATCGAGGCTTACCCTGAACTGGATCGTTTGCCGAAAGCGGCCATGCCCCGGTTGAAATCGGCCCAGGGTGCGCTTGGTGACTGGCACGATTGCGTGCAATGGCTGGCCATGGCTGAACGGGAAGCGGATTTACGGCCCTGTGTTGCCGTGTGGGAAGCCACCATGGCCGAGGCTGAAAGCCGTGCGGACCGGGTACTGGAAAAACTCAGCAAGGCCTGTTTCAAATCCTGAGACCTCCCCAGATCCATTGTGGGAGCGGGCTTGCTCGCGAAGGCGGTGTGTCAGTCAGCATCAATGCTTAAGCTGATGACCTCTTCGCGAGCAAGCCCGCTCCCACAGGGTTTTTATGTTCGACATGGAACCTGTGCGGCTCATCTGTCAGTCAAATTGGCCGGAATGGGTGCTGTATAGCCCTCTCCGGCTGGGTAAGATCCCTTCATCTTTTTTCGATCCCTGAGGTTTTCATGCGCTTTTGCGAACTACTTGACGCGGTCCGTAGCCAGCCGATGGACCTGTCTATCCCGGCCTCATGGGCCCAGGGGCGCGCCAGTTTTGGTGGCCTGGTGGCGGCTTTGCAGTACGAAGCCATGCGAGCCCGGGTGCCGGCGGATCGTCCGGTGCGCTCGCTGGCAATCACCTTTGTCGGGCCGGTCGAACCCCAGGTTCCGGTCAGTTTTGAAGTCGACGTATTGCGCGAAGGCAAGGCGGTCAGCCAGGTGCTGGGCCGGGTGATGCAGAAGGGGCAGGTGGTGACCTTGATCCAGGGCAGTTTTGGCGCCTCACGCCCCTCGGAAGTGGCGGTAGCCGCTGAACCGGCACCTGAAATGAAACACTGGGACGAGTGCCAGGAACTGCCTTTTATCGAAGGCGTTATCCCTGAGTTCATGCGGCACCTGGCGATGCGCTGGAGTGTCGGCGGGTTGCCGTTCAGCGGCAGCACATCCCGGCAAATGGGCGGTTGGGTACGCTTGCGTGGCGGCGAAAAAGAAGAGGTCATCAGCGAGGCACATATCCTCGCGCTGGTGGACGCCTGGCCGCCGGCCCTGATGCCGTTTTTGAAGAAGCCAGCGATGGGCAGCACGCTGACCTGGACCATCGAGTTCGTGCAGCCGCTACTGGAATTGAACACCCTGGACTGGTGCAAATACCTCGTTGAGACCGAGCACGCCGCCGACGGTTACGGGCATGCCGCCGCAAAAATGTGGAGCGCGGATGGCCGCTTGATTGCCATGAGCCGGCAGACAGTGACGGTGTTCGCCTGATCAGTGACGGCGGTGGCGCTCACGCCAGGCGCGCCACCAGCCACCGCTGAGAAAGAACCGTGGAAACGTCAGGAACTGCTCGACCAACAAGCGCGATATCGCATCCTTGCGGTCACTGAACGGCTCGGCGGCTTGCGACTCCAGGCTGTGGCCGTGGCGTTGCAAGGCCAGCGCCGCAATCACGCCGATCACGCCGATGGCGATGTTCGAAAGGGTCAGGCTGAACACCCCGGACACAATCAGCAGGGCCGCGACAATGAACAGCGGCACCGCGATCAGGTGCAACACCAGATTGGTCGGGTGCTGATGATTGTTCGGGTACGCTCGCCATTGCCAGGCGGGAAGGTTGGGGTGACGTTTGCCCATGATGCTGATCCTCGATCCATGTTGAACACATGTAGGAAGAATAGGCCCGGTCAATGCTGGCGGCGAATCAAGGCTGGCTATTGGCTTGATAGGCGTCATGGTCTGGATTGATGTTGTCAGTTCTGACGCCTTCGTCGGAACGCCGCCCGGAGCAAGCCCGCTCCCACATTTTGAGCGCCTTCCAACTGTGGGGCTTGCTCGCGAAGAGGCCCTCAAAGTTTGAGCTGACCTATCGCCTTGCTCAATTCTCCGGCCAGCGCCGCCAGTTCATTGCTGGTGGTCGCCGAGGTCACCGTCTGCTGCACCGTGTTCTCGGTCACGTCACGGATGCTCACCACCGCGCGATTCATCTCTTCCGCCACCTGACTCTGCTGCTCGGCCGCCACCGCGATCTGCGTGTTGCTCTCACGCATCTGCGCCACCGCGCCGGTGATTTCGGCCAATGCGGCCCCGGCCTCCTGCGCCTGTTGCACGCAGTCGTCGGCCTTGAGCGAGCTCTCCTGCATGAAATCCACTGCGTCCCGCGTGCCGGCCTGCAGTGCCGAGACCATGAGGGTGATTTCGTCCGTGGAGGCCTGCACGCGTTTGGCGAGGTTGCGCACTTCATCGGCAACCACCGCAAACCCGCGCCCCATTTCGCCAGCCCGGGCCGCTTCGATGGCGGCGTTCAGTGCCAGCAGGTTGGTCTGCTCGGCGATGCTGTGAATCACGTTGACCACGCCGTTGATCTTCTGGCTGTCCTCGGCCAGGCGCTGAATCATCTCGGCGGTCTGCTGGACGCCAGTGGACAGTCCGGCAATCGAGCGTTGCACCCGCGCCACGACCTCCTGCCCGCTGCCGGCCAGGGTATCGGCCGATTGCGAAAGGTCACGGGTGGCACCCGCGTGTTGGGCGATGTGATAGACCGTGGCGGTCATTTCATTGATCGCCGTGGCCGCCTGATCGGTTTCGCTCTGCTGGCCGAGCATGCCGTGGCGCACTTCATTCATGCTGGTTGCCAGCCGCGCAGCGCCGTCATCCAGTTGCCGGGCGGTGCTTGCGACGGTGTTGACCACCCTTTGATAACCGGCCTGCATGGCGTTGAAGGCATTGGCCATCTGCCCGACTTCGTCAGTGCAAGCCAGTGGCACGCGGGCCGACAGGTCGCCGGTTTTCTCCACGTGCAGCATGACGTCTTTCAAGGTGTTGAGTTGGCTGAGCAGGAAGCGGATCAACAACTGCGAGGCGCCGAGCATTGCCAGCATCAGGATGAGCACGGCCACCGCGTAGTTGGCTAAACGTTCGTTGAACACCTGGCTCAGGCTTGGACCGTGGGCGATGACCGCAACCTGCTGACCACCCGCGCGGGTAAATACTTCGGCGCCCATCAACGGGTTGTCACCGAACAGCGGCATCGCGTTGATCTCGACCCAGCCGTTTGCATCGACGAGTTCGAGCATGGGCTGTCCATTCAGCGATGGTGCCTGCCCGCGATCGAACGTCAGAAGGTTGTCGGCCTTGGGCAGAGGCTGCCCGGCAGGCCAGTCGACCAGCAATCGTGCTTGTGCCTGAGACGAGGCTTGGGACGCATGAACACGGGCCTGTTGTTCGAGGTGTACGGCGTACAGCACCAACAGCAGTGTGGTGACGAAGGCGACTGCGTTGACCGCCCAGAATTTGTATTTCAGCGAGATGTTGCTAAGCCAGGCACCCATGGAGGTCTTCTCTGATAGCGGAAACAGTTTTGGCAAGGTGCCATTATTGTGCCGCCATGGAGAATCCGGATTTTGATGCAGGTCAATGTGGGAGCGGGCTTGCTCGCGAAGGCGGTGTATCAGTCGACTTCCATGTTGAATGACACGGTGCCTTCGCGAGCAAGCCCGCTCCCACAGGTGGTTCTGTGTTTACTGGGGAATGGAGGGCAACCCGTAGAACGCCCGTGCGCACGCTGTGGTGTGTGCGGCCAGATCCTCCTGGCTTTCCCCGCGATGCAGCGCGACTTCGCGCAATACTTCGGTCAGGTACGCCGGCTCGTTTCGCCCGTTTTTCGGCTTGGGGCGCAAGCTGCGCGGCAGCAGATACGGTGCATCGCTTTCGAGCATCAGGCGTCCGCGCTTGATCTCCTTGACCAGTGGATGCAAATGCGTGCCCCGGCGCTCGTCGCAGATCCAGCCGGTAATGCCGATGTGCAAGTCCAGGTCGAGGTAGCTGAACAGTGCCTTCTGTTCCCCAGTGAAACAGTGCACAACGGCGGCCGGTAGCCGGTCGCGGAAGTCGCGCAGGATTTCCAGCAAACGCTGGCTGGCGTCGCGCTCGTGCAGAAAAACCGGCAACTGCAATTCAACGGCCATGGCCAGATGTTCTTCGAGGACCTTTTCCTGCTGCGGGCGCGGCGAGAAGTCACGGTTGAAATCCAGCCCGCATTCGCCCACGGCCACCACATTCGGTTCGTTGAGCAAGCTGCGCAAACGTCGGGCGCTGTCGGCGTTCCAGTCACTGGCGCAGTGAGGGTGAATACCGGCGGTGGCGAACAGACGCTGAGTGCTTTCGTCCAGTTGCTGGCACAGCTCAAGGGCCTGTTCGCTGCCCTCGACACTGGTGCCGGTCAGCACCAGTTGGCATACGCCGGCCGCGTAGGCGCGGTCGAGTACGGCCCGGTGTTTGTCGGCAAAACTGGGGTTGGTCAGGTTGACGCCGATATCGATGAGTTGCATGGTGCTACCTCGGCCCAAATGCCGGAAAGCATATCAGAGCCGCGGATTTATAAGAAAAGCCAAGAACTACAACGGGTTAACGCTGTCTCTTGAGCCGCGGAGCAGGCTGGGTTGGTAGTTTTGCCATCATTGTGCCAGTCTCTCGCACCTTGCCAGCGCCTTGGGCGCTCTGTTTTTGTCGCCCTGCTTGATGGATTTCGTCATTGAAGCGGGCCTCATATTCTTTCCGGAGAGTGGATGATTCGTCCCTCGGTTTTGCTACTGCTGTGTTGTTCGCTGCTGCTGCCGATGTCGGCGGTCGCGCGTCTGCCCGGGCCGCTGCAAGCCGTACCGGCCAGCAAGGTGCGCGACCTTGGCGAAATTCGCAGCAGCCGTGTGCTGCGGGTGTTGGTCAACCAGAGCCGCAACAGCTCCGGCGAAGTCCAGGGGCAGGCGATCGGGGTCGAATACCATCGCCTGAGAGCATTCGAGCAATACCTCAATGGCCATGCCCGTGACGGTCAGGAAATCACCCTCAAGATCATTCCCAAGGCCAAGGATCAACTGCTCGGTGCGTTGCAGCGCGGGGAGGGCGATCTGGTGGCGCCAGGCGAGTTGCTCGATCTGCAACCGGGTTTCGCCGTCAGCACCAGTGAGCCGATTGCCAGCAACATCCCGTTGGTCCTGGTGGGCATCAAGGGCGAACGCCGCTACACCAGGCTTGAACAGCTTTCCGGCAAGACCCTGGCGTTACCCGCCGGCAGCGCCGCCGGGGATGCCGTCAGCCAGATCAATCAAAAGCTTGCCCTGCACAAACTGCCACCGGTCACAATCGAATGGGTCGATCCGAGCCTTGCCGTCGAGGATGTACTGGAGATGGTGCAGGGCGGGATCTTCCACCTGACCATCGTCGAGCAGCCGATCGCCGAACGCTGGGGCAAGATCCTGCCCAAGCTGCGTTTCGACAAGCAGGTACTCATCAGTGATCCGGGCGAAGAGTTCTGGTTCGTGCGCCGTGATGCCTCGATGTTGCGGGCCAGCATTGACCGCTTTCTCACCGGTTACAAAAAACCATCGGATCAGGACGCCGCGTTCCTGCGCATCTATCGTCGCCTCTATCAAGTGCACTATCCACTGGCCAAGGCGGACCGCCAGCGTCTGGAAAAACTTCGCCCGGTGCTGCAGAAACACGCCGATGCCCAGGGCATGGACTGGCTGAACCTGGCGGCGCTGGCCTTCAAGGAGTCAGGCCTGCAGCCCACCGCCCGCAGTGGCGGTGCGCCGACCGGCCTGATGCAGATCACGCCTTCTGCGGCGCAGCGGGTGGGGGTCAACAATATTCAGGACGTCGACGGCAATGTGCAGGCCGGGGCCAAGTACCTGGCGATGATCCGGCGCAAGTTCTTTGCCAGCCCGAAACTCAACGAACGCGAACGCATGGCCTTCGTGCTGGCGGCCTACAACATCGGGCCGGAGCGGGTGCAGGGCATGCGCGCCGAAGCCCGGCGGCGAGGCTTGAACCCCAATCAGTGGTTCTTCCAGGTCGAGCGCGTTGCCATGGAGCAAGTGGGTATGGGGCCGGTCAGCTATGTTAACAGTGTGAACAAGTATTACCTGGCGTTCGACCGGGAGCGGGAGTCGTTGGAGCCTCAGGGACAAAAGGTTGTCTCCCGTAAATAATCAGCTAATTTGATTGTTATGGTGAGATTTTTGCGCTTTTAGCATTTAATTTTCTGATTAATATAGCGGCCAACCCACACACACTTACAAGGAATGAAACAGCATGAGCACTCTGATCAACAAGGTACTGTCTACCCGCGCTGGCTACGGCCTGACGGTTCTGCGCATCGTCGTCGGTATCGTATTCGCCGCCCACGGCTCGCAGAAACTCTTCGGGGCATTTGGTGGTTATGGCCTGGCGGGAACCGCGCAGTACATGGAAAGCCTCGGGCTGACACCGGGTTACCTGATGGCGACACTGGCGGGCGGTACCGAGTTCTTCGCCGGCCTGGCCTTGATCATTGGCCTGCTGGTTCGCCCGGCCGCGCTTGGTCTGATCTTCCTGTCGCTGGTGGCGATTTTCACGGTGCACATCAGCCACGGCCTGTTCATGGCCAACAACGGTTATGAATTCGCCCTGGCGTTGCTCGGTGGCAGTATCGCGGTATTGATCGAAGGTGCGGGCAAATTCTCGGCGGACCGTGTCATCGCCGGCTGACCGCTCTGGCTCAACGAAAAGGCCCGCATTGTGCGGGCCTTTTTTGTTGCGCGTCATTCTTGACACTGTCCAGTCAGCTTCTCTAGGATGTTGCCCATGCGCCGATTTAAACAGCTACTTGCGGGGCGCCAGGTGACTCATCCAGTTGCCGATAGAAGCCAGAACAGGCTTCGAAATACCGCTAAAGCGCTGGTTCGGTGTTGCCTCTCACCTGCCATGCAGACTTTTGAGGCAGAGACACGACACAATGAATGCACTAAACGCCGTTATACGTCCCGCGCCGATCACGGCACACCTGACCCAGCGCAATCCAAAAATCCTGCTTGGCGGCAAACATCAGCCGACGCTCTTGCGTTATCTCGATGGCTGGCCACGTCGTACCGGCGGTCCCGCTGCCTTCCTGATCCAGTTTGTCGAAGACGGTGAGTCGCTTGCCCGTTTTGCCGACGACAGTTTCGATCTGGCGGTCATTCAATCCCCCAGTCTCGAAGACGCGCCTGAAATGATCAGGCAACTGACCCGTGTCGCCCGGCAAGGGCTGATTACTCGCCGTTGAGTTTCACGGGTAGTCGATCGCCACGATATAAACACACTGCTCACCGGTCGGTGTCTGGACCCGCACTTCGGCGTCCAGTGCCTTGCCGATCAGTGCGCGGGCCAGCGGCGAATCAATACTGATCAGGCCCTGTTTGAGGTCCAGTTCGTCCGGCCCGACAATGCGGTAGCGCGATTCCTTGCCGTCCTCGTCCTCGATCGTGACCCACGCGCCGAAATAGACCTTGTTCGGATCGCTGGGTTTTTCGCTGACGACCTTGAGCGCTTCCAGGCGTTTGGTGAGAAAACGCACGCGGCTGTCGATCTCTCGCAGCATCTTTTTGCCGTAGGTGTATTCAGCGTTCTCCGAGCGATCACCCTGGGCCGCGGCTTCGCTGACGGCCTGGGTCACCTGGGGACGGCGTACATGCCACAGCTCATGGAACTCGGCGCGCATCCGCGCTTCACCTTCTGGGGTGATCAGCGCGGTGCCGGCGGTGCGGGGAGGGCGGTAACGGCTCATGGCAACTTCTTGTGGTGGAGACGGCTGGAGTCTATCAACCCTCGCGCAGGACTGTCAGCGGGCTGGCGTTCAATGCCCGACGGGTGCCGAACACCCCGGCCCCACCGATCAGCACGGCACCTATCAATGGCAGCAATAACAACCATGGATGCGGATGCCACGGCAGGTCAAAGGCATAGCGGTAGAGCACCAGGCTCACCAGTTCCGATCCCAATGCCGCCAGTAAACCACTGACTGCACCGAGCAAGCCGAACTCGATCCGCCGCGCCTTGACCAGCAGTTGCCGTTCGGCCCCCAGTGCACGCAGCAGCGCACCCTGGCGAATGCGTTCATCCAGCGTCGCTTGCAGGCCGGAAAACAGCACCGCCATCCCCGCCGCCAATACGAACAACAACACATACTCCACCGCCAGGGTGACCTGGGCGAGGATGCTGCGCAGTTGTTCCAGCAAGGCTTCGACCTGCAGGATCGTCACCGCCGGGAACGCGCGGGACAGGTCGACGATCTGTTGATCATGACCCGGTGCCAGATAGAAGCTGGTCAGGTAGGTCGCCGGCAGATCCTTCAGGGTTCCGGGCTGGAAGATCATGAAGAAATTCGGCTGGAAGTTGTCCCAGTTGATCTCCCGCAGGCTGGTGACTTTCGCCTCGCGATTGACCCCGCCAACGCTGAAAACCATATGGTCGCCAAGCTTGAGTTTCAGGCTTTCGGCGACTTTGCCTTCTACCGACACGCCGGGTACATCGTCTGGCGTTTGTTGGTTCCACCAATTTCCCGCCGTGAGCTTGTTGCCCGCTGGCAGGTCCGCCGCCCAGGTCAGGCTCAGGTCGCGCTGGATTGCCCGATCTCCGGCTGACTCTTTGGTGACGATTTGCTGCACCGGCTCGCCGTTGATGCTGATCAGACGCCCCGGCACCACCGGGTACAACGGCGCCGATTGCGCCGACACAGCGATCAGATGATCGGTGAAGGCTTGTTTATCCGCAGGCAGGATGTTCAGGGCAAAGTAATTGGGGGCATTTTTCGGCAACTGGTTCTGCCAGGTATCCAGCAACTCGCCGCGCAGCAACGCAATCAGCGCCATCGACAGCAGAATCAGGCCGAACGCTAACGACTGACCCGCAGCGGCGAGCGGATGACGCAGCAATTGGCCGAGTCCCAGGCGCCAGGGCAGGGATGCACGTGCGAGCATGCGCCGCAGACTCTTCAACAGCAGCAGCAACAAGCCGCCCAGCACCAGCGCTGCAATCACGCCGCCGCCAAGCAGGGCAAAGGTCAGTACCAGGTCCAGGCTCAGGCGCCACATGATCAGGCCGAGGGCACCCAGCGCTGCGCCGTAGATCATCCAGGTGCTGGATGGGATCGGCAGCATGTCCCGACGCAATACACGCAATGGCGGAACCCGGCCCAGTGCCGCCAGCGGCGGCAAGGCGAAGCCGGCCAGCGCGACCAGTCCGGTGCCGATCCCGGCAATGGCCGGAAACAACCCACCCGGAGGCACGTCGGTGGGCAGCAAGTCATGCAGTAGGGCAAATAACCCAAACTGTGCGAGCCAGCCGATGAGGGCGCCGCTGATGCTGGCCAGCAGACCGAGCACGGTCAGTTGCAGGCTGAACAACAGCATGGTTTCCCGGCGTGACAGCCCGAGGCAGCGCAACAAGGCGCTGGCATCGAACCTGCGGGTGGCGAATCGGGTCGCCGATAACGCCACCGCTACGCCGGACAGCAATACCGCCACCAGGCTGGCCATGTTCAAGTAGCGTTCGGCCTTGCCCAAGGCACCGCCGATTTGCCGGTTGCCATCTCGGGCATCCTGCAAGCGTTGGTTGGCGGCAAGCCCCGGTTTGATCAGTTGGCGATAGGTTTCCAGCGTCTGGGCATTGCCTCGCCAGAGCTCGCGATAGCTGACCCGGCTGCCGGGTTGCACCACGCCGGTCGCCGAGAGGTCGCCGAGGTTGATCAGCACGCGGGGTGTCAGGCTATAGAAGTTGCCGGCGCGGTCCGGTTCATACGTCAGCACTCGCGCCAGCTTCAGGGTTTTCATGCCGACGTCGATGCTGTCGCCAATCTTCAGGTCCAGGGCGGTCAGCAGTCGTGCCTCGACCCAGGCTTCACCGGGTTTTGGTCCTCCACCGGGTTGCTCCACGGCGAAGGGCGCGGGTGCGCTTTTCAGTTCGCCGCGCAGCGGGTAGGTGTCATCGGCCGCCTTGATACTGGACAGCTGGATGCCGTTGTCGGTGGCGATGACGCTGGAAAACTCCACCACCTGCGCATGTTCCAGTCCCAGTTCGACGCCGCTGCTTATCTGTTCGGGGCGCGCAGGCGAACTGCCTTCGAGCAGCAAGTCGGCACCGAGAAACTCGGTGGCGCGCAGCATCATGGCGCCGTTCAGGCGCGCGCCAAAATAGCCAATGGCGGTGCTGGCGGCCACGGCCACCAGCAAGGCGAAGAACAGCACGCGCAATTCACCGGCGCGGGCATCGCGCAGCAATTGGCGGATGGCGAGACTGAACAGGCGCAACAGCGGCAGACGTGCCATCAAGGCTCCAGTGGGGCGACCAGTAGGCCGGCTTCAAGACGGATCAGGCGCCGGCAGCGATGGGCCAGGCGTTCATCGTGAGTCACCAGCACCAGGGTCGTGCCGCGCTCCTTGTTGAGCTCGAACAGCAAGTCGCTGATGCGCTCGCCTGTGTGGCTGTCGAGGTTGCCGGTCGGTTCGTCGGCAAACAGCACGTCGGGCTCGGCGGCAAATGCACGGGCAATCGCCACGCGTTGTTGCTCGCCGCCGGAGAGCTGGCGCGGCGAGTGAGTCAGGCGTTGACCCAGCCCCACGCGTTGCAGCAGTTCGGTGGCGCGCTCGCGGGCGTCTTTGCGGCCATCGAGTTCCAGTGGCAGCATGACGTTTTCCAGGGCATTGAGGCTGTCGAGCAGCTGAAACGATTGAAAGACAAAACCCACGTGCTCGGCGCGGATGCGCGCACGCTGGTCTTCATCGAGGTTGCTCAGGCCTTGCCCGGCGAGAGTGACTTCGCCACTGCTCGGCAGGTCGAGGCCGGCGAGCAAGCCCAGCAAGGTGGACTTGCCGGAGCCCGATGCGCCGACGATGGCCAGGCTATCGCCCTGGTTCAGTTCCAGGCTGAGTTGGTGCAGGATGGTCAGTTCACCTTCCGCGCTGGGAACCACTTTGCTAAGGTCCTTCGCGATGAGAATGCTTGCGCCCATGGAGAGTCCGATGCGTGTCTGGTTTTTGAGTGCTGGCCTGGCCTTGATGTGCATGGCCCAAAACGCAGCGGCGGGTACAGTCCTGATCGTTGGCGATAGTATCAGCGCCGGTTTCGGGCTGGATACCCGGTTGGGGTGGGTGTCACTGCTTGAGCAACGGCTCAAGCGCGAAGGTTTCGACGATACAGTGATCAATGCGTCCATCAGTGGCGACACCAGTGCCGGAGGCCAGGCGCGCCTGCCCGCGCTGCTTGCAGAGCATAAACCGGAACTGGTGATCCTCGAGTTGGGCGGCAATGACGGCCTGCGCGGCTTGCTGCCAACTCAATTGCAACAAAATCTTGCTTCGATGATCGACAGCTCCCGGGCCAGCGGTGCCAAGGTGTTGTTGCTCGGCATGCAACTGCCACCCAATTATGGCGCTCGCTACACAAAGGCCTTCGTCGAGGTCTACAGCAACCTGGCCGATGAGAAAAAGATCCCGCTGGTGCCGTTTTTCCTCGACGGCGTGGGCGGCCATCCGGACTTGATGCAGGCTGACGGCATACACCCGGCGGCCGGGGCCCAGGACAAGTTGCTGGAAAATGTCTGGCCTACCCTAAAACCGCTGTTATGACACTTTTCTAGAAGCAGGCTTTCGGCTAAGGTGGCGCCCCCGATTTGGAGCCCCCGATGCCGCGTCCTGCCTGGTCACTATTTGCCTACCAACTGATCGAGCCTGACGAACAGCTGGATCTGTTCGCCTGCCAGGAAGTGCGGGTGCATCTGGTGACCCGTCAACTGGAGCTGGGAGGCTCGGCGGACCGCACCTTGTGTGGGAGTCTGTTGCCGGCGCAGCCGCGCTGGTCGAGTGTTGATCGCCGGGTGTTTCAGGATCAGCGGTTATGTTCGTTGTGCCGGGCTATTCTTGAATCGCAGAAGCGGGGGACTTCGCCGATCTGGCCTGAATTGCGGTTTGAGCTTTGATCCTTGGTGGTTGTGTACATATCCGTTGGTTAGGTAACGGCCACTTATGGTTTCGCCCTTACGGCGAGTCACTTTTTTTACAAGCGCCTAAAAAAAGTAACCAAAAAAACGCTCGCCCCTTGCGTCCGGCCCCTCGCTAAGGCTCGGCGTTCCTTCGCTCCGGTATCCATCCGGGGACACTGCCCTCCGGTCGGCTTCGCTTCGACCTACATGCAGCGTGTTCGACTGCGTCGAACGGCGCTGCGCGCCCATCCCCGGATGAACACCGGAACGAGGCCTCCCGAGGGGGCGGGTGGATCAAGATCAAGAGCTGCAGGCGAGCTAACGCTCGGCCTGATGAGTGGTGAAAAGCGGCGTGTGTACGCCGATCAACTGTAGGAGCTGGCTTGGCGGCCTGTCAGTCGGCCCGATTTTGCAGATATGCCCCAATCCGTGTAGGAGCTGGCTTGCCGGCGATGGCGATCTGTCAGGCAACATCAATATTGGATGTACCGGCCTCTTCGCGAGCAAGCCCGCTCCCACAGGTTTGATGGTGTTCAAAAAAATGTGTTCGACGCAAATACTGTGGGAGCGGGCTTGCTCGCGAAGGCGGCCTGCCAGCCAACTCAATTCTCACAGACGAACGAACCCGGCAAACAGGCCGGCCGGTAGGCCGCCTCGGTTTGGGTTTTGCGGTGCACGCCCCCCTCGAGAGGCCGAGCGCAGGTTCTGCGCAGTGGGCAACCCGGCATGGATGCCGGGTTAGCCGCCCCCGGCCATGGATGGCCGATGGCGGCGGGCCCACGGAGCAGGACCGGAGCGAGGGCATGCCGAGCCACAGCGAGGCACCGAACGAAAGGGGCAAGAGCCCTTGGTTACTTGGGGCTCTTCCAAGTGACCCGCTGTAAGAGCGGAACCAATAGCCGCCATTACCGCAAAAACGGATATGTACACGTTCAAAAAAGTCAGGCCATCGCTCTATCCCACGCGAGATCGAGGATAATCGCCAAACACCTTGTATCGCCTGCAATCGGGCCATCTCCCCGAAATAACGGACAGCGGTGTACAATCGCGTTCTTATACCCTCAGTTGATCATGCGAAGGATTTTCCGGATGTTGCCGCGCTTTCCTGCCGTCACCCGCTGCCTGACTCTTGCCGCCCTCTTTGTGGCCGGTCCCGTCGCAGCATTGGAGTTTCCCCTGCCACCGCCCGGTGAGGACATCATCGGCCAGGTGCAGGTGATCAAGGCCAAATACGAAGATACCTTCGCCGACCTTGGTACCGCCTACGATCTGGGCTACACGGAAATGGTCGCGGCCAACCCGGGTGTCGATGCATGGTTGCCAGGCGCTGGCACGGAAATCATCCTGCCGACCCGCTTCATCCTGCCACCAGGCCCGCGTGAAGGCATTGTGATCAACCTGGCTGAATACCGCCTCTACTACTACCCGAAAGGCAAGAACGTGGTGTACACGTTCCCGCTGGGGATTGGTCGTGAAGGCTGGGGCTCGCCGATTGCCCACACCAGCATCACCGCCAAGACACCTAACCCGACCTGGACGCCTCCGGCGTCGATCAAGGCCGAGCACGCGGCAGACGGTGATCCGCTGCCCAACGTCGTGCCGGCCGGCCCTGACAACCCGCTGGGGCCGTTCAAGTTCACCCTGGGCACACCGGGCTACCTGATCCACGGTTCGAACAAGAAGTTCGGCATTGGCATGCGCACCAGCCACGGCTGCTTCCGCATGTTCAACAACAACGTGCTGGAAATGGCGGGCATGGTGCCGGTCGGTACGTCGGTCCGAATCATCAACGACCCGTACAAGTTTGGCCTCAGTGGCGGCAAGGTCTATCTGGAGGCGCATACGCCGCTGGACGACAAGGGCAACCCGTCGGTGGTCGACAAGCACACGGCGGTCATCAATGCGATGCTCAAGCGTGAAGACATCACCAACAACCTGCGCATGAACTGGGATGTGGTGCGTGATGTGGTCGCCGCTGAAGACGGCTTGCCAGTTGAGATCGCTGTGCCGAGCAACGGCGTCGCACCGATGGTGTCGAGCACCCCGATCGACCCTTTGCAGTAACGCTTGCAAAGAGCCCGTCGACGCAGACCGCGTCGACGGGTTTTTTATTGCCTGGAGAAACGCCGGGCAATAAAAAAGCCGACCCAAAAAATGGGTCGGCTTGATAACAATCCCGAAGGACTATTACTTGCGGCTAGCTTTGTCCAGCATGCGCAGAGCACGCTCGTTAGCTTCGTCAGCAGTCTGTTGTGCTTTTTGAGCAGCAGCCAGAGCTTCATCAGCTTTACGGTAAGCTTCGTCTGCACGAGCCTGGGAGCGAGCAGCTGCGTCTTCAGTAGCGGTCAGACGTGCTTCGGTTTCTTTCGATGCGCTGCTGCAACCGGTAGCCAGAACTGCGGCCAGAGCCAGAGCAGAGAATTTCAGAACGTTGTTCATCGTGTTCCCCTTCAAGGACTTTCTATTAAGTAGCTATCTCCTCCGATTGAGGAAATAGCCGGCGTACATACTACCCATTACTTGTAGTAAGTAAAACTGACGTGAAGCAAGAAGCAAAAAAAATTGTAGGCGTTGATTCTTTTTCGAGCAACTTTTAACTGAACTGATTAAAAAACATCCAGCTGCAAGGCCCGTGGCTGAGCGAGCTGGCAAGAAAAAGTTCCTTCGGCGCAGCGCTCTTTTTCCCGGTCTGGCTAAAGTCCGCCTATATGGATTCGTCTATACTTTTGTTCGGCTTTTGCGTGGCAGCTCTCAATATCTTTCTCGATGTTCAGGTGACTTTAACAACGGGCGCTCGTCTTAAGTCTCAACATCCGGCAATGTTCAGGCTATCGACCCGGAGTGATCTTCGGTCGAGCCATTCCTGCGTGATCCGGAGCAGCACCCGCCAACCTGCATGATGACGAGCGCACCTTGAGCATTTCTGTCAATGGTGCCTACTATTTGTACGTGCTCGGTAGCGCGAGATCGGTGCAGCTCTTCTCGGTGTCCATTCAGGCACGGGGTGGCGTAGATGTTCCTTCGCCGGAAAAACATCGGTAAGGTAGGGGTCGGAATTCCAGACCCGCGAGGAGTAGTGATGAGCGAGGCGTTGTCCATCCACCATGACCAGGCTGGTCATCAGTTCGAGACCAATGTGGACGGTCATCGTGCCTATCTGACCTATATGGATCTGGGGAAGCAGACCCTGGATATCTATCGCACCTTCGTGCCCAACGCATTGCGTGGTCGCGGTATTGCGGCAGCCTTGACCGAGAAGGCGCTGGAGTACGCTGACGAAATGGGCTACACGGTCATTCCATCGTGCTCCTACGTCGAGCGCTACATGGAGCGTCACCAGCGGCATGCGGCCAAGCTGAGTCAGTGACCTTCGTTAAAACGAACGCATAAAAAAACGCCGGGTTCAGCCCGGCGTTTTTTTATGCGCGTTTTTGTACAGCCAATCAGGCGATCAGCTGCGATCGCGTTTCGGCAGCACATCCTTGAGCTTGGCATGCATGCTGCGCAAGGTGTTTTCGGTCGCGGTCCAGTCGATGCAGGCGTCGGTGATCGACACGCCGTATTGCAGGTCGGCGAGGTCTTTCGGGATCGCCTGGGCACCCCAGTTCAGGTGGCTTTCAACCATCAGGCCGATGATCGACTGGTTGCCTTCAAGGATCTGGTTGGCGACGTTTTCCATCACCAGCGGTTGCAGGGCCGGGTCCTTGTTGGAGTTGGCGTGGCTGCAATCGACCATGATGTTCGGCTTGATCTTCGCCTTGTCCAGCGCCTGCTCGCAGAGCGCAACGCTGACCGAATCGTAGTTCGGCTTGCCGTTGCCGCCGCGCAGTACCACGTGACCGTAGGCATTGCCCTTGGTGGTCACGATCGACACGCCACCTTCCTGGTTGATGCCCAGGAAACGGTGAGGGCTGGAAACCGACTGCAGGGCGTTGATCGCCACGGTCAGGCCGCCATCGGTGCCGTTCTTGAAGCCGACGGCCGAGGACAGGCCGGACGCCATTTCGCGGTGAGTCTGGGATTCGGTGGTGCGCGCGCCGATGGCCGACCAGCTGATCAGGTCCTGCAAATATTGCGGGGAGATCGGGTCGAGGGCTTCGGTGGCGGTCGGCAGGCCTTTTTCGGCCAGGTCCAGCAGCAACTGGCGGCCGATGTGCAAACCGTCCTGGATCTTGAACGAGTCGTCCAGGTACGGGTCGTTGATCAAGCCTTTCCAGCCGACGGTGGTGCGTGGTTTCTCGAAATACACGCGCATGACCAGATACAGGGTATCGGACACTTCGGCAGCGAGTGCCTTCAGGCGATCGGCATATTCGTGGGCGGCCTTGATGTCGTGGATCGAGCAAGGCCCGATGACGACGAACAGGCGGTGGTCGGTGCCATCCAGGATGTTGCGAATGACTTCGCGGCCCTTGGTGACGGTGCGCAGTGCGGCGTCGCTCAGGGGAATATCGCGCTTGAGCTGATCAGGAGTGATCAGCGTCTCGTTGGAGGCGACGTTTAGGTCGTTGATCGGTAAATCAGCCATCGTTTACTCGTCAGGTCACGGGTGCCGGCCGCCAGCGAACCCGCGCGGCGGAGCACAGCAAATTAAGCGCGTCGGGGAGCCGAACCTTAGCGCGTTACACCGTGGCTCGACAATGGGCAGACGCCGGTTTGGTGGGCTTTCGCAGTCAGTTTCCCTGCCGCGGGGGGCAAACTGATCAAGAACGCTCCTATTCCGGCACAGGCTGCGCAAAAGCCTTGCGCACTGATTCGTGAGAGAACTCGTCGGCATGTTCCTGGACCCATTCGAGGGCCAGGGCCTGAATACCCTGCAAATCTTCGTGGGCGTCATGCAGGCGGCAGTAGCGTTCGATCTGGCACACCTGCTCACCCATCCGGGCGCTGAACAGCGTTTGTTCGTCGACGAAGGCGATGCCCACCAGATATCCGCGTTTGCGCCGCAGGCACCAGGCGACATAGCCCAGGTAGCGCATGTCCGGGTTCACGGTCGGCATGCGTACCTCGAGCGCCGTGCCGTGACGCCACGCGCGGTGATAATTGCAAGCCATGCCCCCGAGGCTGATAGTGTGCAGCTGTCGTCGCGAAATACAATCAGGTTTCAGCAACGTTAATTCGACGGGAACATCGTCAGGGTGAGGAATAAAACGTCCCATGAACACAGACTCCATGTGTCGGCCATCTGACATTGTTTCCCCCAGTATAGTGGTCGAATTGGAACTGACCGATTTTGACGCCGACCAACGGCTGCTGGCGATGAGCGGCGTATCGCTGGTTATTTTTACCAGTGTCGGCTGCGCCAGTTGCCGTTTTGCCCGGGAGCAATTGCCGACACTCGACCTGGCAGTCGATCGCCTGTGCTGGATCGATGCCGGCAACAACGGCGGGGTGGTCGAGCGTTATCAGGTCTTTCACTTGCCGGCGCTGTTTGTCGTTCGCGACGGCGAATTCTTCGGAGCACTGAAATCGCGCCTGACCGACACCGTACTCAATCGGGCGGTGCGCCAGGCGCTGGGTCGAACAGCAGAGGAGTTGCCATGATGGGGACAGTTGCCAGGCCGACGATCGGCATTATCGGGACCGGCGCAATCGGCGGTTTCTACGGGGTGATGTTGGCGCGTGCCGGTTTTGATGTGCATTTTCTACTGCGCAGCGAGTTTTCCGCGGTGGCCGAGCACGGGTTGCAAGTCGATAGCGCGCCCCATGGAGCGCTGAAGCTGAACCCGGTGCAGGCTTACTCGAACGCTGAAGACATGCCGCCCTGCGACTGGCTGCTGGTGGGCGCGAAAACCACCAGCAACGCAGGCCTTGCGCCCGCGATCCTGCAAGCGGCGGCACCGAACGCCAAAGTGCTGCTGTTGCAAAATGGCCTGGACGTCGAAGACAGCCTGCGTGAGTTGCTCCCCGATTCACTGCATGTGCTCGGTGGGCTCTGCTACATCTGCGTCCATCGCGAGGCGCCGGGCGTCATCACCCATCAGGCGCTGGGCGCGGTGCACGTTGGATATCACAGCGGTCCCGCCGAAGGGCCGACACGCACTGCGATCGTCGAGGAGGGTGTCGGTCTGTTTCGCAGCGCCGGCCTCGATTCCCAGGCGATGGCGAATTTGCATCAGGCGCGCTGGCAAAAACTGGTCTGGAATATTCCTTACAACGGTCTCTCGGTTTTGCTGGGGGCGAGCACCACGCCGTTGATGGCCGATGCCGACAGTCGCGAGCTGATCAAGGCGCTGATGGCTGAAGTGGTGCAAGGCGCAATTGCCTGCGGGCACGACGTACCGACGGGGTATGCCGAGCACTTGTTCATGGTGACCGAAAAAATGCCCGACTACTGGCCAAGCATGTATCACGACTTCTTGCACAAGCGGCCGCTGGAACTGGCCGCCATCTACGCCCGGCCACTGGCGGCAGCCAAGGCCGCGGGATGTGAAATGCCGCGCATCGAGGCCTTGTATCGCAGCTTGAGTTTCATTGATCGACGCAATACCTGAGTTCACCGACCTGAGGGGGAAGGGCATGCCAAAGGCAATCGACGACAAGCTGGTGCTGGCGATTTCTTCGCGGGCGCTGTTCGACCTGAGCGAAAGCCACAAGGTCTATCTGTCGAGTGGCGTCGAAGCCTACCGGCAGTATCAGATCGAACACGAAGACGAAATTCTCGAGCCCGGCGATGCCTTCCCGTTGGTGCAGAAACTCCTGAACCTCAACAATAGCCTCGGCCGCGCCCGGGTCGAGGTGATTCTGGTGTCGCGCAACAGCGCCGACACCGGGTTGCGGGTGTTCAACTCGATTGACCACTACGGGCTGGCGATTTCCCGTGCGGCGTTTGTCGGCGGGCGCAGTCCGTATCCCTACCTCAAGGCCTTTGGCTGTGACCTGTTTCTCTCGACCCACGCCGAAGACGTACGCAATGCACTGGACGCCGGGTTTGCCGCGGCGACCATTCTGTCGGGCGGTGCCAGCCGTGCCGCCAGCGACGAATTGCGCATTGCCTTCGACGGAGACGCGGTGCTGTTTTCCGATGAGTCGGAGCGCATTTATCAGGCCGGCGGCCTGGAAGCGTTCCAGGCCAGTGAGCGTGAGGCTGCCCGCGAGCCGTTGCGCGGTGGGCCGTTCAAGGGCTTTCTCGCGGCCCTCAACCTGTTGCAGCGTGAGTTCCCGGAGGACGCCTGTCCGATCCGTACCGCGCTGGTCACGGCGCGATCGGCGCCCGCCCATGAGCGGGTCATTCGCACATTGCGCGAATGGGACATCCGTCTCGACGAGTCGCTGTTCCTCGGCGGCCTGACCAAGTCGGCCTTTCTCGAAGCCTTCGCGGCCGATGTGTTTTTCGACGATCAGGCCGGCCACTGCGAATTGGCCCGAGAAGTCGTAGCCACCGGTCATGTACCCCATGGCATAAGCAACGAGCAAAAGGTTTAAGCCCGCCGTTCAATGTGTTGCGCAGGACGTCGCAGTCGCCAAGGCACTGCTAAGCTGAATCAAATCTCCGCCATGTTGGCAGTCGAGGAGGTCATATGATTCGTTCGATGCTGTACGCCACTGACCTTGGCCTGTACGCGCCCGTGGTGATGCAGCATGCCCTGGAACTGGCCCGGACCTTCAATGCCAATTTGTATGTCGTGCATGCGGTTGAACCCATGGGCTTGTTTGCCGAATCGGTGCTGCAAAGTTATCTCGATGAACAGGCTCTGAACGAGTTTCACAGCCAGGGCCTGAGCACAGTGATTGCCAGTATCGAGCAGCGGGTGCTCGACAGTTTTCGTGAAGAGTTGGGGGAAGAGGGCGAGCACGACCTCGAGCGGATTCAGGCGGTGCGGGTGCTGCAGGGGGATCCGTCGCAGGTGATTCTGGATCAGGCGCAGAAACTCTCCGTGGATTTATTGATCGTAGGTAGTCACAGCCATGGTGCTGGTGCGGAAACGCCTCTGGGCCGAACCGCCGCCCGTGTGTTGCAACTGTCCAAGGTGCCGGTCTACCTGGTGCCGCTGGTGCAACGTCGTCGCCAAGGGGATCGCTAGAACACGAATAGTGGCAATCTGATAAAAAAGTTCTAGATTTATTCTTCGTGCCATTAATATAGTTATATATCGTCGCTGATGCCCGTGGCGTCTACCTGCTTTGAGGGATTCATATGAAGCTTCAACAATTGCGCTACATCTGGGAAGTGGCGCACCACGACCTCAACGTTTCCGCTACAGCCCAAAGTCTTTACACCTCTCAACCGGGCATTAGTAAACAGATTCGCCTGCTGGAGGATGAACTGGGCGTCGAGGTTTTCGCCCGCAGCGGCAAGCACCTGACCCGCGTTACCCCGGCCGGCGAGCGCATCATCACCACCGCTGGCGAGATTCTGCGCAAGGTTGAAAGCATCAAGCAGATCGCCCAGGAATTCTCCAACGAGAAGAAAGGCACCCTGTCGATTGCCACCACTCACACCCAGGCGCGTTATGCGTTGCCGCCGGTGATCAGCAATTTCATCAAGCAATACCCGGATGTTGCCCTGCACATGCACCAGGGTTCGCCGATGCAAATCGCCGAAATGGCCGCTGATGGCACCGTGGATTTCGCCATTGCCACCGAAGCGCTCGAGCTGTTCGGCGATCTGGTGATGATGCCGTGCTACCGCTGGAACCGCTGCGTGGTCGTGCCCCAGGGCCACCCGCTGACCAAACTGTCGAAACTGACCCTCGAAGCGCTGGCCGAATACCCGATCGTGACGTACGTGTTCGGTTTTACCGGCCGTTCGAAACTCGACGAAGCCTTCAGCCATCGTGGCCTGACGCCAAAAGTGGTGTTTACCGCTGCCGACGCCGACGTGATCAAGACCTATGTTCGCCTGGGGCTGGGCGTGGGCATCGTGGCGAAAATGGCCGTAGATACCAAGCTCGACAGTGACCTGGTGGTGCTCGATGCCAGTGAGTTGTTCGAGTCCAGCGTGACTAAGATCGGCTTCCGTCGCGGCACCTTCCTGCGTGGTTTCATGTGCGACTTCATCGAGAAGTTCGCGCCACACCTGACCCGCGAAGTCATGGCCAAGGCCATTCAATGCCACAACAAGCAGGAACTGGAAGAACTGTTCGAAGGCGTCGAACTGCCCGTTCACTGATAGCGTTTCCTGCCGCTCAAATCACCTCGGTGACAGCGAACTGTTGCCGAGCGCCCGCCACCAGAATCTCCACCTCATCGCCCTCGAACTTGCCCAGCAGGCTTTTGCCCAGCGGTGAGCGCGGGGTAATGACGGTAATCAGTTGCCCCACCAGATCGACCTTCAACCCGGCCGCATCGGGGGCGAGAAACAGCCATTGTTCGCGGCCCTTTTCGTCCTCGAGCCCGAGCAATGCGCCCACTTCGATGCCCCGCTGATCGTCATACGGGCGCAGGGCCAGGTTCTGGCAAAGGGCCAATGACTGGCGAATTTCTTCGACCCGCCTGGCTTGTCCGGCCGCGAGATACGAGGCCTCCAACCCCAGGGTGTCGTACTTGTTCTCGGCGATGTTTTCTTCGTGGGTCGCCGTTTCGTATGCGGTTTGCGCGGCCCGTTCGGCGATGTCGAGATCGATCCGGAGCTTTTCGAGAATCAGTTGGTGGACGCTGTGCTTATTCATGATCAATCGCAGAATTGCAGGACGTTGGCACGGCTTTTTTCGCTCGGTGCAGTGCGGTCCTGTTGCAACCAGAACTGACAGTTCGGGTTGGACAGGTTACGACTGTTGCCACGCGCCTGATCGAGTCGTTGCTGCTGCTCGTTCTTGCGCAGGTTTTCTTCATACTGCTCGAACAACGGGCTCTGTGGCGGAATATCCGGCACCGGTTGGGTCGTTACGGGTGGTTTGGCCAGTTGCTCCACAGCCGCCGCCACAGGGGCCATCTGTTCGTTGAAAAGCAGGCGCGATGCGAGCCAGCAAGTCAGCACGATGGCAATGAATCCGAGCCACATGCCGAGGGCGATGCTGCCGGTCAGTTGCAGGGCGTTGAGGCTGATTGGAAAGGATCGGCGCGGCGTGGGACGGTGGGGCATGCTTGCCTCCTGGCGAAAGGTCACTGGCGAGTGGTGATTGTCGCATGAAGAATAATCGCCGTCGGCTCTTCTGCACGGGGTAATTTATGCGGACAATCGGCGCCTTTGCCAACGGGAGCCTGTAATGCCTGAAATGAAACCCCGCTGGGATATTTTTTGCACCGTGGTCGACAACTTCGGCGACATCGGCGTGACGTGGCGACTGGCCCGGCAACTGGTGGCCGAGCATGGGCTGGCGGTGCGTCTCTGGGTCGATGATCTGCGAGCGTTCGAGCGTATCTGTCCACAAATTGACATCCACGCTGCGCAGCAATGCCAGCAAGACGTCGACGTGCGTCAATGGCCAGCCGAGTGGCAGCCGACGCAAGCCGCCGATGTGGTGATCGCCGCTTTTGCCTGCCAACTGCCGAGCGCCTATATGGACGCCATGGCCGAGCGGGAGAAGCCACCGCTGTGGATGAACCTGGATTACTTGAGCGCCGAGGACTGGGTGATCGGCTGTCACGGTTTGCCCTCGGTGAAATACAAAAACGTGCAGAAGTTCTTTTTCTTCCCGGGGTTCCAAAAGGGCACAGGCGGGTTGTTGCGTGAGCGCGGGTTGCTTGACCGTCGTCGGCAGTTTCAGCAAGACCCGCAAGCCCAAGGAGAATTCCTGCAGGGTCTAGGGATTGATCGGGCACCCGGCGCTCACTTGATCTCATTGTTTGCCTATGAAAACACTGGACTGGCCAGTTGGCTCGATGCGATGGCCGGCGATTCGACCGCCACTCATCTGCTGGTGCCGGAAGGGCGGATTCTGGGCGATGTCGAACGTTGGCTCGGTGTGCAGGGGCTGGCGGCTGGCGCGGTGCATGTGCGGGGAGCCCTGACCGTGCAAGTGCTGCCGTTCGTCCGCCAGGATCAATACGATTTGTTGCTGTGGTCCTGCGATTTCAATGCCGTGCGCGGCGAAGACTCCTTCGTGCGCGCGCAGTGGGCGGGCCGGCCATTTCTCTGGCACATCTACCAGCAGGAAGAAGACATCCACCTGGACAAGCTCGAAGCTTTCCTCGAACTCTATGTAAAGGGGTTATCTGCGCCTGCGCGGGAGGCGATCAGCGGTCTTTGGCGGGCGTGGAACGCTGGCGAAAAAATGCCCGACCACTGGCAACTCACCCGTAAATACTGGCCAGAGCTGGAAAAACACGCCGAAGCGTGGTGTCTGGAACAGGCCTTGCAGGCCGATCTTGCCACAGCGCTGGTACAGTTTTATGGAAATTGGATATGATACGCGGCCTAGATTTTTGTAAATCCCATCCAAATTCGGATATTCGCAATGAAAACTGGTAAAGAACTGAAACCCGGGACCGTGATTCGTCTCGAAAACGATCCTTGGCTGGTTCAGAAAGCTGAATTCACCAAGTCCGGTCGTAACAGCGCGATCATGAAGACCAAGCTGAAGAACCTGCTGACCGGTTACAAGACCGAGATCGTTTACAGCGCCGACGACAAACTGGACGACGTAATCCTCGACCGCAAAGAAGCGACCCTGTCCTTCATCAGCGGCGACACCTACACGTTCATGGACACCACCGACTACACCATGTACGAGCTGAACGCTGAAGACATCGAAGCCGTTCTGCCTTTCGTTGAAGAAGGCATGACCGATGTTTGCGAAGCGATCTTCTTCGAAGAGCGTCTGGTTTCCGTAGAGCTGCCGACCACCATCGTGCGTCAGGTTGACTACACCGAAGGTTCCGCTCGCGGCGACACTTCCGGCAAGGTAATGAAGCCTGCCAAACTGAAGAACGGTACCGAGCTGTCGGTTGCTGACTTCATCGAAATCGGCGACATGATCGAGATCGATACCCGCGAAGGCGGTTCCTACAAAGGCCGTGCTAAATAAGCACTGCTTGAGTAATGAAAAAGCCCGACCATTGAGTCGGGCTTTTTTGTGCCTGTCGGATTCTACGTTGACCCCCTGTGGGAGCGGGCTTGCTCGCGAAGGCGTCTTCATATTCGATATTTATGTCGACTGACACACCGCTTTCGCGAGCAAGCCACACCTGTTGATCCGCGTTATTTCTTCAGGTGTTGTTTCAGCTCTTCAGATGCCTGCAACATCGCCGAACGCACCGCTGGCACCTGGCTCACCACGTTGAGCAAACCGTAGTCGTGGATCATGCCGTTGTAGCGAACCGAGGTCACCGGCACACCGGCTTCGTCGAGTTTGCGGGCGTAGGCCTCGCCTTCGTCGCGCAACACGTCGGCACCGGCGGTCTGCACCAGCGCTGGAGGCAATCCTTTCAACTGGGCGGTGGTCGCACGCAGGGGCGAGGCGTAGATCTCGTTGCGCTGATTGGCGTCAGTGGTGTAGTTGTCCCAGAACCACTTCATCATGTTTTTGCTGAGGAAGTGCCCTTCGGCGAACTGGTTGTAGGACGCGGTTTCAAAGTTGGCATCAGTCACCGGCCACAACAGCACCTGGAACTTGATGGCGGGCGTGCCCTTGTCCTTGGCCATCAGCGCTACCACTGCCGCCATGTTGCCGCCGACACTGTTGCCGGCTACCGCGAGGCGCTTGCCATCGACGTTGATCTCTTTACCGTGCTCGGCCACCCATCGGGTCGCGGCGTAAGCCTGGTTGATCGCTACTGGGTAATGCGCTTCCGGCGACGGCGTGTAGTTCACGAACACGGCCGCTGCACCCGAACCCGTCACCAGGTCTCGAACCAGTCGTTCGTGGGTCGGGAAGTCCCCCAGAACCCAACCACCACCATGGAAGAACATGAACACCGGCAGCTCGCCCTTGGCCCCGGCCGGCCGGACGATGGTCAAGCTGATCGGCTGGCCATCCACTTGGATGGTCTTCTGGCTGACATCGGCTTTTGGCAGCGTCAGCTTCACCCCAGCCTGCGCGCCTACCAGAACGGCGCGGGCTTCGGCGGGCGTCATTTGTTCCATCGGCTTGCCGGTGCCGGCGTTCAGCGCGTCGAGGAATGCCTGGGTGTTGTGTTCAACGCCGTTTCCTGCAATCGCGTTGCTGATGGACAAGGCGAGAAGGGTACCGGTCAAGACTTTGCTGAAGGTGTTCATGTTCGTTTCCTGTTCGGGCCTGGGTAGTCAGCGCTTAGACGGTTACGTGCAGACGCACATCGACGTTGCCACGGGTGGCGTTGGAGTACGGGCAGACCTGGTGGGCCGCATCGACCAGTGCTTGTGCATCGGCTTGTTCAAGACCCGGCAGGCTGACGTGCAGGTCGATATCCAGGCCGAAGCCGCCAGGGATCTGGCCAATGCCGACGTGGGCGGTGATCGATGCGTCATTGGGGATGCTGCGCTTGGTCTGGCTGGCCACGAATTTCAGGGCGCCGATAAAGCAGGCGGAGTAACCGGCGGCGAACAGTTGCTCAGGGTTGGTGGCTGCGCCGCCGGCACCGCCGAGTTCTTTCGGGGTGGCGAGCTTGACGTCGAGGATGTTGTCGCTGGAAACCGCACGACCGTCACGGCCACCGGTGGAAGTTGCGATTGCGGTGTAGAGAGTTTGCATGGTGAAAGCCTCGTTCAGGATTGGGTTGTTTTGCGCTAAATGTTTGCGCGCTAAGTAAGTGCGAGGTGAATGTATCGCGCTAATATTTTGCGCGCAATATAAAAATGAAATGAATTTACACGAACGGACGAACGGTTGAACAGAATTGGCTGAGGGGGTGAGGTTTTACAGGCGAATTTTCAGGAAGGGGAGAATCGGGTTCTTTAGCGCGACCCAAAACAAATGTGGGAGCGGGATTTGTGCCTGGCGGCAATCCCCTGTAGGAGCTGGCTTGCCAGCGATGGCTGAGTGTCAGGCGAAGTAAATGTTGGCTGTGCCGGCCTCTTCGCGAGCAAGCCCGCTCCCACAGGATTATTGGGTGCTCCCGGATTTGTGCCTGGCGGCAATCCCCTGTAGGAGCTGGCTTGCCAGCGATGGCTGAGTGTCAGGCGAAGTAAATGTTGGCTGTGCCGGCCTCTTCGCGAGCAAGCCCGCTCCCACAGGATTATTGGGTGCTCCCGGATTTGTGCCTGGCGGCAATCCCCTGTAGGAGCTGGCTTGCCAGCGATGGCTGAGTGTCAGGCGAAGTAAATGTTGGCTGTGCCGGCCTCTTCGCGAGCAAGCCCGCTCCCACAGGATTATTGGGTGCTCCCGGATTTGTGCCTGGCGGCAATCCCCTGTAGGAGCTGGCTTGCCAGCGATGGTGGAGTGTCAGGCGAAGTAAATGTTGGCTGTGCCGGCCTATTCGCGAGCAAGCCCGCTCCCACAGGATTATTGGGTGCTCCCGGATTTGTGCCTGGCGGCAATCCCCTGTAGGAGCTGGCTTGCCAGCGATGGCGGAGTGTCAGGCGAAGTAAATGTTAGCTATGCCGGCCTCTTCGCGAGCAAGCCCGCTCCCACAGGATTATTGGGTGCTCCCGGATTTGTGCCTGGCGGCAATCCCCTGTAGGAGCTGGCTTGCCAGCGATGGCGGAGTGTGATGGTGAAGACAGTTTCTCCCACAAGGGTTTTGTGGTGGTCTTGAAATTACAGGCTGTCTTGCAGGTGACGACGCAGCTCTTGCAGCTCTGCTTGCAGTTTTTGCAGGCGCTCCACGGTCATCCCGCTGGCGCCGAGGATGCACTGGGGCACATCCCGGGCCTTGTCGCGCAATGCCCGGCCCTGTTCGGTGAGTTCGACGATCACCACCCGTTCATCTTCGCGGCTGCGGGTACGGCTGAGCAGGCCTTCGGCTTCCAGGCGCTTGAGCAGCGGCGTCAACGAGCCAGGATCGGTCAGCAATCGCGTGCTGATTTCGCCTACGGTCAAACCGTCCCGTTCCCACAACACCATCATCGCCAGGTATTGCGGGTAGGTCAGGCCCAGCGCTTGCAGCAAGGGCTTGTAGACCTTGGTCATCATCAGCGAAGTGGAATGCAGGGCGAAGCAGGCCTGATTATCCAGCAGCAGGTTGTCGCAGTTGTCCGGGGAGTTGCGCTCGGTGGTCATGTCGAAGCCTTTATCTGTGATCTCTGAAATCTAGCGGGCGAATCTTTAATGCGCCAGATAATTTTGATCAATGCCGTTGCAAATGGGTTTGCAGCAGCAGATCCCAGGGCGGCACCGGGCTGAAGCGGGTTTTCAGGTACTCCAGCAGTAAACGACTGCGGGAGTTGGGTTGCTGTTCCAGGCGCAAGGCATAGATACCGGCGCTTTCCGGTTTCGGCAGGCCGCTGTCGCAGAACAGTGGCAGCAATTCACCGCGCAACAGGTACTCGCTGGCCAGCCAAGTCGGCAGGTGCGCGATACCCAGCCCGGCCACTGCGCCGCAGACCAGGGCCTCGGCATTGTTGGCGCTCATGCGGACCCGCGCCGGCCGGTGCAACTGCATTTGCCCGTCCCGTTCGAAACGCCAGGCGAAGGGCGGCGCCAGGCCATCCCAGTCGAGTCCGTCGTGTTCAATCAGTTGTGACGGCTCCGTCGGCACGCCGCGACGCCGCAAATAATCAGGGCTGGCGCAGGCGATACGGACCATGCTCGCCAGTGGCGTGGCCACCAGTCGGGTGTCGGCCAATTGTCCGGCGCGCAGCACCAGATCGACCTTGCCGAGGTTCAGGCCCTGCATGTCGACGAAGCTGTCGATCAGGTGCAGTTGCACATCGAGCCCCGGATAGAGCATGAGGAAATCGGCAATCACCGGTGCCAGGTGCCGGCGCCCAAAGGCTGCCGGCGCATCGATACGGATCAGACCTTCCGGCGCGCTACTCAAAGACACCGCCTCGGCCCGGGCCAGGCGCAACTCGGCGACGATCCGCCGTGCTCGTTCGGCAAAGGCCAATCCCGCCGGGGTGGCGCGTACCGCATGGGTGCTGCGGATGAACAACTGACTGCCGACCGCGTTTTCCAGGTTGTCGATCCGCCGAGCCACGGCCGAAGGGGTCAGCGGATGACGGCGCGAGGCGGCAGAAAAACTGCCGGTTTCCAGCACGTCGAGGAACAAAACCAGTTGGTCGGTCAGTTGATTGGGGTTCATGGCAGGTTTGTGCTTGTGCGAGTTTGGCAAAGCCATTGTGCGTTGCTGTGCGTTTCCGCGCCAGCAGCAACTGCGTAGGATCAAAGTCCTGACGGTAACGGGGAAAATGCTGTGATTGAGTTCTTGATGTACCTGGTGTTCGGCGCTGCCTTGGGCACGCTTGGCGGATTGTTTGGCATCGGCGGCGGCCTGATTGCCATTCCGCTGTTGGGCGTGCTGTTCGGGCTAGATCAGCAAATTGCCCAAGGCACGGCGTTGGTGATGGTAGTGCCGAACGTGATGCTGGCGCTGTGGCGCTACCATCAGCGCAACCGGATCGAACTGCGCCACGCCTTACCGCTGGCCAGTATGGGGTTCTGCTTCGCCTGGCTCGGATCGATCTGGGCGGTGGGCATCGATGCGCAAACCATGCGCATAGGCTTTGTCGCGTTTCTCATCGCACTGTCGGCGTACAACCTCGTTCGCATGTTCGCCGCCAGCGCCCCGGCGGCTTCGCAGATGAACTACTCATGGCCCTGGCTGGGCGTGCTCGGTGCGGCATCAGGCACAATGGGCGGGTTGTTCGGCGTGGGGGGCGCGGTGGTGGCGACACCGGTGTTGACCAGTCTGTTCGGCACCAGCCAGGTGGTTGCGCAGGGGTTGTCGTTGGCGCTGGCCTTGCCGAGCACAGGGGTGACGCTGGTGACTTATGCTGTGCACCATCAGGTCGACTGGGTGATCGGCCTACCCTTGGCGATCGGTGGGCTGATGAGCATCAGTTGGGGCGTGAAGGTTGCCCACGCACTGCCAGAGCGACTGCTGCGCGGGCTGTTTTGCGGATTCCTGGTGTTTTGTGCGGTGATGCTCACCTTCAAAGTTTGAAGCCGTCGATGATGTGTTCGGCCAGGCACTCGGTGATCGGCGACGGGTTATGCAGATTACGCACGAGCATGATGCTGGCCTCGGGCAGTAGCGGCAGATCTTCGGCCTCGCCGAGGATGCGCATGTCCGCGGTGATCAGGCTTTCAAGCTGCGCGGTGACCGCCAGCCCGGCGCTGACTACCGCCATGATCGCCGACAGGCTGTCGCTGTTATACGCCACCCGGTAATCGCGCCCCCGGGCATCCAGGGCATTGCAGGCCCACTGGCGGCAGAAGCAGTCACTGTTGAACATCGCCAGCGGCAGCGGCGTCTGCTCGTGGGCGCTATAGCATTGCGCCTCGGCCCAGACAAAACGCTCCTTGCGCAGCAACTGGCCGATTTCGCTGCCCGGTTCGCGGGTCACGATGGACAGGTCCAGGTCCTGGCGCATCAGCAGTTGTTTTGATGATTCGCAGTGCACTTCGATCTGGATCAACGGGTAGGACTGGGCAAACCGCCGCAGAATCCCCGGGAGGAATCGCATCACATAATCGTCCGGGGTGCCGATGCGCACCGTGCCGACCATGTCGGGCTCACGCAGGGTATTGAAAACCTCGCTGTGCAGCTTGAGGATCCGCCGCGCATAACCCAGCAATACCTGGCCTTCGGCCGTCAATCGCACCTGCCGTCCGTCACGCTGGAACAACTGACGCTGCAACACGTCTTCTTCCAGTCGTTTCATCTGCATGCTGACGGCTGACTGGGTGCGGTTGACCAATTCACCCGCACGGGTAAAGCCGCCTTGGTCGGCGATGGCGACGAAGGTGCGCAGCACTTCGGTATCGATGCTCGGGTAGGCTGACATCCATCAATCTCCGAGATATGTGACATCAGAAACATTCGTTGGATTGATCTTAGACCCGGGGCGAGACTGAAGCCATCCAAACGGAGGGCAACAAGATGAAAGGTCAACATGAGTTTCAAGGTGCGGAAAAACACTCGGTCCACCTGATCTCCGATCTGCTGCACAAGGTCGGCCGCTGGTACGAACTGCATCGCGAGCGTGAACTGCTGGCGAGCTTGAGCGACGAAGCACTCAAGGACATCGGCATGAGTCGTGCGGATGTGGAGAACGAGTCGATCAAACCGTTCTGGAGCGACCCGATGCATAAATGATCCGATCAATAAATGATGAATGCCACGCTACACAAACCCCTTACCGGTGAGGTAGGTTGCGAGCAGACAAGGAGATGCCCATGCCCGCAACATTGTCCTTTACCCTCAAACAGGCTCGGCGTCTGGCGCTGGCCGCCCAAGGGTTCAACGGGCGGCAGCCGCCAGCGTCTATCAAGGCTGTTGCGCTCAACCGACTGATCGAACGGCTGGGCATTTTGCAGATCGATTCGGTCAATGCATTGGTACGTTCGCACTACCTTCCGCTGTTTTCCCGCCTCGGTAACTACTCTTTCGATTTGCTCGACCAGGCTGCCTGGAGTCAGGGCCGCCGCCGAACACTATTCGAGTATTGGGGCCATGAAGCCTCGTTGCTGCCCCTTTCCATGTACCCGTTGATGCGTTGGCGCATGCAGCGTGCGAGTCGTGGCGAAGACATCTATCAGCAATTGGCGCGTTTTGGGCGTGAACAGCAAGACACGATCCGTCGGGTGCTGGCTTCGGTTGAGAAGCAAGGCGCGCTTGGCGCCGGGAGCTTGTCGACCCGTCAGGAACGGGCTGGGCCCTGGTGGGACTGGAGCGCGGAAAAGCATGCGCTGGAGTGGTTGTTCGCTGCCGGTGAAGTAACCGTCGCCGGACGGCGCGGATTTGAAAGGCTCTACGATTTGCCGGAACGGGTGATTCCCTCGGCGATTCTTGCGCAGCCCGTCCTGAGTGAAGACGATGCCCAGCGCGGCCTGTTGCGGCATGCGGCAACGGCCTTGGGTGTCGGTACGGAGAAGGACTTGCGTGACTATTTCCGCTTGAACCCTGCGGACAGTCGTCCACGTTTGGCCGAGTTGGTCGAAGCCGGTGAATTGCTGACCTGCGAAGTCCAGGGCTGGCGACAGCCGGCCTATTGCCTGCCCGAAGTAAAAGTGCCGCGCAAAGTCGCGGCCAGTGCCTTGCTCTCGCCCTTCGATTCGCTGATCTGGGAACGCAGCCGGACTGAGCGGTTGTTTGATTTCCGCTACCGGCTGGAGATCTACACACCCCAGGATAAACGGGTGTACGGCTATTACGTCCTGCCGTTTTTGCACAACGAACGGATTGCCGCGCGCGTCGATTTGCGCGCCGAGCGGGCGGCGGGGCGGTTGGCGGTGCACGCGGTGCATGAAGAAGAGGCGGGGCTGGATGACGAGGGGATGCTGGCGTTGGCGGTCAATCTGCGGCAGATGGCGGATTGGCTGGGGTTGGCGCAGGTTCAACTGAATTGCCCGCGGGCGAGTGCGGCGCGTTTGCGGGTGGCATTCTCACAAATTGGCGGTGTTTGACCTGGCCTCTTCGCGAGCAAGCCCGCTCCCACATGGGGTCTGTGTCGTTCACAAATCCAATGTGGGAGCGGGCTTGCTCGCGAAGGGCGCGACGCTATCTAGCGCCGAACCTGCTTCAGGGTTTCAGCAATCAAAAACGCCAGCTCCAGCGACTGATCGGCATTCATTCGCGGGTCGCAATGGGTGTGATAACGATCCGACAAGCCGTCCTCGGTAATCGGTCGCGCACCACCGATGCACTCGGTCACGTTCTGCCCGGTCATTTCGATGTGAATGCCACCGGCATAACTGCCTTCGGCTTCGTGCACCTGGAAGAACTGCTTCACCTCGCCAAGAATCTGCGCGAAGTCGCGGGTCTTGTAGCCGCTGCTGGCCTTGATGGTGTTGCCGTGCATCGGGTCGGAACTCCACAGCACTTGCTTGCCTTCGCACTGGACGGCACGGATCAGTTGCGGCAAATGATCGCCGACCTTGTTCGCGCCCATCCGTGCGATCAGGTTCAGGCGACCCGGGTCGTTGTCCGGGTTGAGCACGTCGATCAGGCGAATCAGGTCGTCCGGGTTCATGCTCGGGCCGACCTTGACCCCTATCGGGTTGTTCACCCCACGCAGGAATTCGACGTGGGCGCCGTCGAGCTGGCGGGTGCGGTCACCGATCCACAGCATGTGGGCCGAGCAGTCGTAGTAATCATTGGTCAGGCTGTCGCGACGCACGAACGCTTCTTCGTAGTTCAGCAGCAGTGCTTCGTGGGCGGTGAAGAAGCTGGTCTCGCGCAGTTGTGGCGAAGTGTCCATGCCACAAGCGCGCATGAACGCCAGGGTTTCGTCGATGCGGTCGGCCAGGTGGCTGTATTTTTCCGCCAGCGCCGAGTTGGCGATGAAGTCCAGGTTCCACTTGTGCACCTGATGCAGGTCGGCAAAACCGCCCTGGGCGAATGCGCGCAACAGGTTCAGGGTGGCGGTGGACTGGTGATAGGACTGCAACAGGCGCTCCGGGTCCGGCACGCGGCTTTTTTCGTCGAAGCCGATGCCGTTGACGATGTCGCCACGGTAGGCGGGCAGGGTCACGCCATCAATGGTTTCGTCGTTGGCCGAGCGCGGCTTGGCGAACTGCCCGGCCATGCGCCCGACCTTGACCACTGGGCAGCCTGCGGCGAAAGTCATGACGATCGCCATCTGCAACAACACCTTGAAAGTGTCGCGGATTTTCGCAGCGGAGAATTCGGCGAAGCTTTCGGCACAGTCGCCACCCTGCAGCAGAAACGCGCGGCCCTGGGTCACCTCGGCAAACTGACGGCGCAATTCCCGGGCTTCACCGGCAAACACCAGTGGCGGATAGCTGGCCAGGGTTTGCTCGACCTGCTGCAAATGCGCGGCGTCGGGGTATTGGGGTTGTTGCTGGATCGGCAGGGCGCGCCAGCTGTCAGGGCTCCAGGGTTGGCTCATCACGGTCTCTAGTGTTTTCGCTTGGACGTCCATGTTATCAGCAAATTAGTGCGTGACCTGTTCCCGTCGCTTCGTCGACAATCTCGCCTTTGCCGCTCTCTACACGCGGTGTTATTGCGTTGCCGGCCCCGGTGACGATCAGGAGATGAAATGACTGAGGAGCGCGTCGAGCATCTGCTCGCCGAGGTGCAGGACGAGTTCGGTGTGATTCGTGTGCTGGAAGTGGCTGATTACCGTTTTCTCGAATTCGGTGATGCCATCGAGCAAAGCTGCGTGTTCACGGCCGATCCGAGCTGGCTCGAGTACGACTATACCCGGGCGATGCTGATCGGCGCGCTGAGCCACGAGCAACCGGAAAGCGCGCTGTTTCTCGGCCTCGGCGCCGGGACGCTGACCCAGGCGTGCCTCAAGTTCCTGCCGCTGGAAGATGTCGAAGCCATCGAACTGCGCCCGGATGTACCGCGCCTGGCCATCGAGTACCTGGGGCTGGATGACGATCCGCGCCTGTACATCCGCGTTGGCGATGCGCTGGAATTGCTGGACACCGCCGAATCGGCCGACCTGATTTTCGTCGACCTTTATACCGATGTCGGACCGGGTGTCGGGCATCTGGCCTGGAGCTTTCTGGAAAACTGCCAGAAACGATTGAATCCGGGTGGCTGGCTGGTCATCAATCAGTGGGCAACCGACGATGGAAAACCCCTGGGCGCCGCCTTGTTGCGCGGTTTGTATCACCGACATTACTGGGAGTTGCCGGTGAAGGAGGGCAATGTGATTCTGATCGTGCCGTCGGAACTGGATCAGGAACTGGACCTGGACGGCCTGATCGCCCGCGCCGAAGCGTTGGCACCGCGGTTGGGGTACTCGCTGGATTCGTTGATCAAGTGCATTCGCCCGGCGACATGAATGCGCTGATGCTGCTGGCCTCTTCGCGAGCAAGCCCGCTCCCACAGGGTCTTGTGGACACCGAAGACCCACTGTAGGAGCGAGCTTGCTCGCGATGGCTTTCTAACTGGCAATACAGGGTTAAATCCCTTTGAAAACCCCGGGCCGCCGCTCCACCATCGACCGCACACCTTCCTTGACGTCCTCGCTGGCCATCAACTTCTTGACCAGCGCCGGCAACGCCTGTGCTGCAGCTATTTCCCCTTCATAGCGGGCCTGTCGCGCGGACATCAGCGTCGCCTGCACACCCAGCGGCGCCTGGCGGGCGATCCGCTCGGCCAGCTCGATCGCCCTGGGCAGCAAGTCTTCACTGGCCATGACCTCCTGCACCAGGCCCAGGTGCAAGGCGTCGCGGGCGTCGAACTCATCGCCGGTCAACAACCAGCGCATGGCATTGCCCCAACCGGAAACCTGATGCAGGCGCAGTGTCGCACCACCGAACGGGAAGATCCCGCGTTGCACTTCCATCTGCGCGAACCGGGTGTTGCTGGCGCACAGGTTGATATCGGCGGCCAGCATCAATTCGATGCCGATGGTCAGGCAATAGCCTTGGGCGGCGACGATCACCGGTTTGTTGACCCTGGGACCTGCGAACACTCCCCACGGATCACAGCCGCCGGGTGGAACCTGCCAGCCATCTGCCAGGGTGACGCTGGCATTGACCAGATCGAGTCCGGCGGTGAAGTGCTCGCCATGAGCGAACACCACCGCCACGCGCGCCTCGCTATCGGCCTCGAATTCGCCATAGGCCAGACTCAAGGCGTTGAGCAGGTCGAGATCGAAGGCATTGCGCTTGGCCACCCGATCCAGACCAATCATGAACACATGGCCATGCCGTTCGCGGCTGACTCGACTGGAGCAGGGCTGATTCATGGGGCGATCCTCGGGGTGGGAAAGGCGTGCCAGACCGGCGGTCTGCACGGCAAAAGGTGAACCGTTTTAGCGCCATCACCCGCAAGGCCGGGCCTTTGAAAAATAGACGGCTGATCGATTATTCGCAAAGCATGTGACACAACGGCGTGCCCGGTGGATTTTCGATAAAAAAAGCTCCCTTTTTTAGCGAATTCCGGTATAGTGCGCGCCGGCCTTTAACCGGGCCGCGTTTAGGTAGCGCAATTCCCCGAAGCCAGCTTCGGCTGCACGTCCGCCCAGCGGACTCTTCCTTGACGATTCTTTTCATTCATTCGTTTTCGCAAATCCCCGCCGACAAAGCTGCCAGGGCGACTCTTGAGTCTCAACACGGCACGCGCAGCTTTGGAGCATGGGTCTTTGCGGATGCACTTAGAGGCAGACCCATGACCCAGGAAACCGGCGGCTTCGCCGCTTTTAATCTTAATCCGAATATTCTTGCAGCCGTCACCGCGACTGGCTACGAAGAGCCATCGGCTATTCAGCAGCAATCGATCCCGATCATCATGGCCGGTCACGACATGATTGGTCAGGCGCAAACCGGTACGGGTAAAACCGCTGCGTTCGCCCTGCCGATCCTGCATCGCATCGATCCTGCAAAGCGCGAACCGCAAGCCCTGATCCTGGCCCCAACTCGTGAGTTGGCGCTACAAGTTGCAACCGCTTTCGAAACCTATGCCAAGCAAATGCCTGGCGTAACTGTTGTGGCTGTCTACGGCGGCGCGCCGATGGGCCCACAGCTGAAAGCAATCCGTAATGGCGCACAGATCGTTGTCGCCACTCCGGGCCGTCTGTGCGACCACCTGCGTCGCGACGAAAAAGTACTGGCGACTGTGAACCACCTGGTTCTCGACGAAGCTGACGAAATGCTCAAGCTGGGCTTCATGGACGACCTGGAAGTTATCTTCAAGGCTCTGCCTGCAACCCGTCAGACCGTATTGTTCTCGGCCACCTTGCCGCAGTCGATCCGTGCCATTGCCGAACGCCACCTGCGCGATCCGCAACACGTGAAGATCCAGACCAAGACCCAGACCGTTACCGCGATCGAACAGGCTCACCTGTTGGTTCACGCTGACCAGAAGACTTCGGCCGTTCTCAGCTTGCTGGAAGTGGAAGATTTCGACGCCCTGATCATGTTCGTACGCACCAAGCAAGCGACCCTGGATCTGGCCAGTGCCCTGGAAGCCAAAGGCTACAAAGCCGCCGCGCTGAACGGTGACATCGCCCAGAACCAGCGTGAGCGCGTGATCGACTCCCTCAAGGATGGCCGTCTGGACATCGTTGTGGCGACCGACGTTGCCGCTCGTGGCCTGGACGTTCCGCGCATCACTCACGTGTTCAACGTTGACATGCCGTACGATCCAGAGTCCTACGTTCACCGTATCGGCCGTACCGGCCGTGCCGGTCGCGAAGGTCGTGCACTGCTGCTGGTGACTCCGCGTGAGCGCCGCATGCTGCAAGTGATCGAGCGTGTAACCGGTCAGAAGGTTGCTGAAGTTCGCCTGCCAGACGCTCAAGCCGTTCTGGATGCGCGCATCAAGAAACTGACCAACAGCCTGTCGCCACTGGTGGCCGAGGCCGAATCGACTCACGGTGATCTGCTCGATCGCCTGACCGCCGACATCGGTTGCAGCCCGCGTGCCCTGGCTGCAGCCCTGCTGCGCAAGGCTACCAACGGTCAAGCGCTGAACCTGGCCGCTATCGAGAAAGAACGTCCGCTGGTGCCTAACAACGCACCGCGTGGCGATCGTCCGGAGCGTTCCGGTGATCGTCCTGAGCGTGGCGACCGTGAGCGTCGTGCTCCGATGCCACTGGGCGAAGGCCGCGCACGTTGCCGTACCGCGCTGGGCGCGCGTGATGGTATCGCTGCCAAGAACCTGCTGGGCGCCATCCTCAACGAAGGTGGTCTGGCGCGTGAAGCCATCGGTCGCATCCAGGTGCGTGACAGCTTCAGCCTCGTCGAGCTGCCGGAAGATGGTCTTGAGAAGTTGCTGACCAAGCTGAAGGACACTCGCGTTGCCGGCAAGCAGTTGAAGCTGCGTCGCTACCGCGAAGATTGATCCGCTCTCGGGCTGATTGATCGAACATAAAAAATCCCCGACTGGTTCGGGGATTTTTTTTGCCTGCTGCTTTGTGGTCGGCGGTTGATGTGTGGCACCGCTCTTCGCGAGCAAGTCGAATTGTCGCACCGCCGCTCCCACATTTGACCGCGATCCCCCGTGGGCTTGCTCGCGAAGGCCGCGACGCGGTCTGCCTGTCAGCCGAAGCGGTAAATGTCCATGCCCAGTGCGCCCATGGTGAACCCTTGGTGGGCAACACTGAATTGCCCCCCGGCAGCGCGGGCAAAGTACAGCGGCAACAAGTGCTCATCACTCGGATGACTGCGTACAGCGTTTGGCGCCTGCGCGCGATAGTCGTGCAGGGCGGCTTCGTCATTTGCTGCGAGTTTTTCGATCATCCAGTTGCGAAACGCCAGGGCCCAGGGCTCAACGCTCTCGGGGCCGGCATGCCAGTCGAGTTCGCGCAGGTTGTGAGTGATGCTGCCGGAGCCGATCAGCAGGACGCCATGCTCGCGCAGGCTGGCCAGCGCGTGGCCGACGCGGGTCTGTAGGGCGGGGCCGCCACGGGTGGGCAGAGATACCTGCACAATCGGGATATCCGCTTGCGGATACATCAACGACAAGGGTACCCAGACGCCATGGTCGAAAGGTCGATTGCTGTCGACACGGGCAGGAAGGCCATCAGCTTTCAATAACTGGCAAACCTCTGCCGCGAGTCGTGGGTCGCCGGAAGCGGGGTACTGGACCTCGAACAGGGCTTTGGGGAAACCACCGAAATCGTGCCAGGTTTCCGGTTGTGGATTTGCGCTGACCAGCAGCTCATTGCTCTCCCAGTGCGCAGACACAATCACGATGGCCTTGGGCTTCGGTATCTCGGCGGCCAGGCGGGCGAGTGCGGGGCCGCTGGCGCCGGGTTCCAGGGCGAGCATGGGGGAGCCGTGGGATATGTACAGGCTGGGGAACATGAATGAGCTCCTGAGGGTTAAGATGCAACATCTTCAGTCAGATCATTAATCTAAATCTAATATAAGTTTTAGGGTGTTTTGATCGAATTTTCGGGGTTATTTATGCAGCCGGAGTTTTGGCACAAGAAGTGGGCGTCGAATCAGATCGGCTTTCACCTGCCGCAAGTGAACCCTTATCTGAAGCGGTTCTGGCCAGCGTTAAGCCTTGAAGAAGGCGCACGCGTGTTGGTGCCGCTATGTGGAAAAAGCCTGGACTTGCTATGGCTCGCCCATCAAGGCCATGAGGTCTTGGGAGTTGAACTGTCGGAAAAAGCCGTCGAGGAGTTTTTCAGCGAACACGGCTTTGATCCGGCCGTCAGCGAACAGGGGCCGTTCAAGGTTTATCGGGCAGGTTCCATTGAGCTGTGGTGCGGCGACTTCTTCGAGCTGACGGCAGGCGATGTTGCCGATTGCTCCGCGCTTTATGATCGCGCGGCGTTGATCGCGTTGCCGGCGGAAATGCGAGAGCGCTATGCCGCCCATTTGAAGCGGATACTGCCGAAGGAAGCCCTTGGCCTGGTGATTACCCTGGACTATGACCAGGCGCAAATGCCCGGCCCGCCGTTTGCTGTACTCGATGATGAGGTACGGCGATTGTTCAGTGACTCATGGGCGCTGAAGATCCTGGAAGATCAGGATGTGTTGAGCGAGAGCGGGAAGTTTCTGGAGGCGGGTGTGACACGGCTTGAGGAGCGGGTGTATCGGGTTTCCAGTCGGTAGGATCGATTAGCTGCACTGGCCCCTTCGCGAGCAAGCCCGCTCCCACAGGGGATTTGTGAGCGACGCAGGACCCTTGTGGGAGCGGGCTTGCTCGCGAAGAGGTCCTAAAAAACACCGAAACATTCCAGCAGACAAAAAAAGGCCCGCATCACTGCGGGCCTTTTGATTTGCTGTGGAGCCTGTTAGCCACGACGACGAGCCAGAGCGTCGATACGCTCTTCCAGCGGCGGGTGGCTCATGAACATGCGAGCGAACCCTTGCTTGATGCCACCGTTGATGCCGAAGGCGTTCAGGGTGTCGGGCATGTGCACCGGCAGGCCTTGTTCCGCCCGCAGGCGTTGCAGGGCGCCAATCATCGCGGCGGTGCCGGCCAGGTTTGCACCGGCTTCGTCGGCACGGAATTCGCGCTTGCGCGAGAACCACATGACGATGGCGCTGGCCAGGATGCCCAGAACCAGTTCGGCGAAAATGGTCGCCACGTAGTAGGCAATGCCTTGGCCTTCTTCGTTCTTGAAGATCACCTTGTCGACGAAATTGCCGATGATCCGGGCGAAGAACATCACGAAGGTGTTCACCACGCCCTGGATCAGTGCCAGGGTAACCATGTCGCCATTGGCCACGTGGCCGATTTCGTGGGCCAGGACGGCTTTGACTTCATCCGGCGAGAAACGTTCGAGCAGACCCTGGCTCACGGCGACTAGCGCGTCGTTCTTGTTCCAGCCGGTGGCGAAGGCGTTCGCCTCGTAGGCCGGGAAGATACCGACTTCGGGCATCTTGATCCCGGCTTCGCGGGACAGTTGCTCGACGGTTTGCAGCAGCCATTGCTCGTGACGGGTGCGTGGCTGGGTGATGATCTGGGTGCTGGTGCTCATCTTCGCCATCCACTTGGAGATGAACAGCGAGAACAGCGAACCGGCGAAACCAAAGACCGCACAGAAAATCAGCAGCTGATTGAGGTTGAGGTCAACCCCATTGGCCGCCATGAACCCGTTGAAGCCGAAAAGGCTCAGGGTGATGCTGGCAATCAGCACGACCGCCAGGTTAGTGGCCAAGAACAGCAGGATGCGCATCATGGTTGTAGAAATCTCCTCATGCTAAAGATGTAGCTTACTGCGGGGTATATAAGGTGCTGCACCGGGGTATTCAACCGGGTGACTATTTCAAACTGTGTCCTACGGCAACAGTCTAGCTGCTTGCAGGGCATTTCCGACGCGAGTGCGGGAAGTGTTTGTCAGTCAAATCATGTCGAAGGCCCCCGCCTTTGTTAGGCGCGAGCAGGCAGGGCGTCATCCGGCAGGGCGCGAAGCGGTTGCCACCGGTGGCGCGCATGCATATGTTGCTGAATGAATCACCGTGCGACGCTGCAGCAGCGTCGCACGGTGACGGGCCGCTTACTGGCGGTAGGACTTGAGGAAGCCGCCGATGCGTCCGATGGCCATCTCCAGGTCATCGACGCGTGGCAAGGTCACGACGCGGAAGTGGTCCGGCCATGGCCAGTTGAAAGCGGTGCCTTGAACCACCAGCAGCTTTTCAGAGAGCAGCAGGTCGAGGACGAACTTTTCGTCGTTGTGGATCGGGCAGACCTTGGGGTCGATCCGCGGGAATGCATACAGCGCGCCCATCGGCTTGACGCAGCTCACGCCCGGAATGTCGTTGAGCAATTCCCAGGTGCGGTTGCGTTGCTCCAGCAGGCGGCCCTGCGGCAGCACCAGGTCATTGATGCTCTGATAGCCGCCCAGGGCGGTCTGGATCGCGTGCTGGCTCGGCACGTTGGCGCACAGGCGCATGTTGGCCAGCATGTCGATGCCTTCGATGTAGCTCTGGGCATGGTGCTTCGGACCGGAAATGGCGATCCAGCCGGAACGGAAGCCGGCCACGCGATAGGACTTGGACAGGCCGTTGAAGGTCAGGCAGAGCAGGTCTGGCGCCAGGGAGGCGGTGCAGATGTGCACGGCATCGTCGTAGAGGATCTTGTCGTAGATCTCGTCGGAGAACACCACCAGATTGTGTTGGCGGGCCAGTTCCAGCATGCCCAGCAGCACTTCCTTCGAATACACCGCGCCGGTCGGGTTGTTCGGGTTGATGATTACCAGGGCCTTGGTGTTCGGGGTGATCTTGGCCTTGATGTCGGCCAGGTCCGGCCACCAGTTGGCTTGCTCGTCACACAGGTAATGCACCGGGTTGCCGCCGGACAGGCTCACGGCTGCCGTCCACAGCGGGTAGTCAGGCGCAGGCACGAGCACTTCGTCGCCATTGTTGAGCAGGGCTTGCATCGACATCACGATCAGTTCGGAAACGCCGTTACCCAGGTAGATGTCTTCAATGCCGACACCTTCTACCTGCTTTTGCTGGTAGTACTGCATCACGGCCTTGCGCGCGCTGAACAGGCCCTTGGAGTCGCTATAGCCCTGGGCGGTCGGCAGGTTGCGGATCACGTCCTGGAGGATTTCATCCGGTGCTTCGAAACCAAAAGGCGCCGGGTTGCCGATGTTCAGCTTGAGGATGCGATGGCCTTCCTCTTCCAGGCGCTTGGCGTGCTTGAGCACCGGGCCGCGAATGTCGTAGCAGACGTTGGCGAGCTTGTTCGATTTGCTGACCTGCATGGCGATGTGTTCCCGAAAATGAACGATCCAGTCGGCGTTTGGACAACCGTACTGGGAATCCTGCGTATTCACACAGGCCTGACGCCTTGAGATGCAGCACCCATATTTCCGTTTGAATGCGCGTGGTCTGGCTGCCAGACTGGCGTTTGACGAGGCGCAATCATACGTGCCGCCCGATCCGTGGAAAAGGTACAGATCGGGCTTTTTCAGCCGCTGAGGTGTGATGATGGAAAAGTTGGAAAAAACCCTGGAAGAATGGAAGGCGATGCTCGATCCAGAGCAGTACAACGTGTGTCGTCTCAAGGGCACCGAACGACCGTTTTCCGGCAAGTACAACGCCACCAAGACCGACGGTATCTACCACTGCATCTGCTGTAACGAGCCGCTGTTCGACTCAACGACCAAGTTCGACTCCGGTTGCGGCTGGCCGAGCTTCTATGCGCCGATCGGCGACAACGCCATGACCGAAATCCGGGATGTCAGCCACGGCATGATCCGCACCGAAGTGGTCTGCGCCAAATGCGATGCGCACCTGGGGCACGTATTCCCTGATGGTCCGCCGCCGACTGGCCTGCGGTATTGCATCAATTCGGTGTGTCTGGACCTCGTTCCACGCGAATAATCCGACGCCCCGCAATTCCCCTGTAATTGGATGGACTCGCCCAAGCCGAGGCGTCAATGCGCCACGGTGGCAGTCTAAACAGCCAACGACAGCGAGGGCGAGTCCATGAAAAATCATAGTTCGTTTGATCAATCCGTGTCTTCTTCCG
>NZ_JAHBDR010000036.1:0-108154 GCF_019956575.1 Pseudomonas sp. A-R-19 | reverse complement strand
GCTGAGCCCGTAGTGACGGGCCAGCTCGCTTTTGGAGGAGCTGCCTTGCAGCCAGTCGCCTATGAGTTTGATTCGTTGATCCATTGGGGACTCTCGATTCCAGGGCATGGTCAGGCACCTCCTGACCATATTTCATACCTGTAAACGATGTCTCCGGTTTAAAACGTAAAGGATGTCTCCGGTTTCTACCCGCGCAAGCCCGCTCCCACAGGGGATCTTCGGTGTTCACACGGTCTGTGTTTCACCCGAGAACTTTGTAGGAGCGAGCTTGCTCGCGATGAACGCAAAGACACCGCGCTAAATCAGAAAGCACGCGCCATCGTTAACGACCATCGCGAGCAAGCTCGCTCCTACAGTAGCTACCCGGTCTTACTGGATTTCTTCAGGCTTGACGATCACCCAGTTCTTGTCGGCAGTCACGGTGAGCCCTTCCTTGGCCTGGGCTGCGGCGTTCTTGGCCATCATGCCCTGGATCTGGGTCATGTACTTGTCCTTGCGGTTGACCCACAGGTGGATGCCGCCCTTGGCCACGTCAACACTGTGGAACAGCATGTAGCCGTCACTGGTCGGGGTATCGCCGCCGACCAGTACCGGTTTTTTCCACTCGTCGATGTAGGTCAGGATCGCCGCTTGTTTGCCGGCCATCCAGGTCGCCGGGGTCCACAGGTACGGGGTCAGTTCCAGGCCGAGGTTGGCCTTCTCGTCATATTTGCCGGCGGTGATCTGCTTGCGCGCGGTGGTCAATTCGCCGGTTTTTTGATCCTTGAGCAGCAGCGACACGCCGATCACGTTCTGCGGTTTGACGTTGTAGCCGTACTTCGGATCGGCCGCGACCATGCGCACCAGTTCTTCGGAGGCGGCGGTCATCACGTAGACCTCGATGCCGTTCTCCATCAGTTTGTTGTACAGCTCTTGCTGGCCGGTGAAGATTTTCGGCGGGTTGACGTCGAGTTTCTTGACCACATCGCCTTCGTAATAAGTGGCCGGTACCGGTTTGCCGGACGCCATCATTTCGTCAACATAGCCCTTGAGTTCCTTGAGCGTAAAGCCAGAGAACACCTGGGCGACCCATGGGTAGCAGACCATGTCGTCGACTTCGCAGAGGCGGTAGTAGTAGCTGAACAGGCTTTCCTTGTGATCGGCAGTGTCTTTGAACGGCATCAGCTTCAGGGAGGGATCGAGCTTGTCGCGGGTGATCAGGCCTTTGTTCTCCATGAACGGCAGCAACGACTCTTCGAGGTCGTAACGATAACTGGTGTTGTCCATGTCGAACACCGCGTAGTTGCCCTTGTTGGCGTTGGCGGCGATCATCGCGTCCAGCGCCTTGGCCTGATCGGCCGGCCAGTGTTTCAGATCCGTTGCGAGAACCTGGCCGGCAAGGCCGAGGCAAATTGCTGCAGCCAGAAATTTCGGTGCGAACTTCATGTGCATATCTCCCTGAATGAAAGACATCGACGCTAACAAATAAGTGTGACAGTCCTCGTCTGTCAGCGACCGCCCACGTCCCTTTCGCGTCAGTTGCATTTCTGACAGCGACACCCGCTTATTCCAAAAACGACAGTCACCATACGTTTTTGATATTAATTCATTAGTTTTCAAGCTGTTAGGCTTGCCGGTTCGCAGCTGCCCCGGAAGGTGGCTGGCACAAGTCTCACTCGGAGTTCTCATGAATCTGCCGCTGATCCTCAATCTGCTGGTGTTCCTCGCCCTGCTCTTCGGCTTGGCGCAAACCCGCCACACCACATGGAGCCTGGCGAAAAAAGTCCTGCTCGCTCTGGTGCTGGGCGTGGCGTTCGGTGTGGCGTTGCACACTGTCTATGGTGCCGGCAACCCGGTATTGAAAGCCTCGATCGGCTGGTTCGATCTGGTGGGCAACGGTTATGTGCAACTGCTGCAAATGATCGTGATCCCGCTGGTATTTGCCTCGATCCTCAGCGCCGTGGCGCGCCTGCATAACGCCTCGTCCTTGGGTAAGATCAGCTTCCTGACCATTGGCACGCTGCTATTCACCACGGCCATCGCGGCGCTGATCGGCATCGGCCTGACCAACCTGTTCGGCCTGACCGCCGAAGGCCTGGTGGCCGGCACCCAGGAAATGGCGCGCCTGCAAACCATCCAGACCGACTACGCCGGCAAGGTCGCCGACCTGAATGTGCCGCAGTTGTTGCTGTCGTTCATTCCGCAAAACCCGTTCGCCGACCTGGCGCGAGCCAAGCCGACGTCGATCATCAGCGTGGTGATTTTCGCCGCGTTCCTGGGTGTCGCCGCGCTGCAACTGCTCAAGGATGATGCCGAGAAAGGTCAGAAAGTGATCAACGCCATCGACACCCTGCAAGCCTGGGTGATGCGTCTGGTACGCCTGGTGATGAAGCTGACCCCGTACGGCGTGCTGGCGCTGATGACCAAAGTGGTTGCCGGTTCGAACCTGCAAGACATCATCAAGCTCGGCAGTTTCGTGGTGGTGTCGTACATCGGCCTCGGTCTGATGTTCGTGGTGCATGGCGTGCTGGTGTCGGCCGCCGGGATCAACCCACTGCGCTTCTTCCGCAAGATCTGGCCGGTGTTGACGTTTGCCTTCACCAGCCGCTCCAGCGCCGCGACGATTCCGTTGAGCATCGAAGCGCAGACCAGTCGCCTGGGCATCCCGCAGTCCATCGCCAGTTTCGCCGCTTCGTTCGGTGCGACCATCGGCCAGAATGGCTGTGCCGGTCTGTACCCGGCGATGCTGGCGGTGATGGTGGCGCCGACCGTGGGCATCAACCCGCTGGACCCGCTGTGGATTGCGACGCTGGTGGCGATTGTCACGCTGAGTTCGGCCGGTGTGGCCGGGGTCGGTGGCGGCGCGACCTTTGCCGCGCTGATCGTGCTGCCGGCGATGGGTTTGCCGGTGTCACTGGTGGCGTTGCTGATTTCGGTCGAGCCGCTGATTGATATGGGGCGTACGGCGTTGAACGTCAGTGGTTCGATGACGGCGGGGGCGATTACCAGTCAGGTGATGCAGCAGACTGATAAGGCGCTGCTGGATTCGGATGAGCATTCGGAGTTGGCTCACGCTTAAGTCTTTCAGCGACTGAGCCGGCCTCTTCGCGAGCAAGCCCGCTCCCACAGGGGATTTGTGTCGATCACAGATCCAATGTGGGAGCGGGCTTGCTCGCGAAGCTTTTAAGCTTTTTCCCAGACTTCGAAGCTGTATGCCGGCTTATCGCCTTCCGCCGGATTCGGAACATTCGAAACCAGTTTCCACTGGTTCAAATCAAACTCCGGAAACCACGCATCCCCTTCCGGGCTCAGCGCCACGCGGGTCAGGTACAAGCGATCGGCCTGCGCCATTCCTTGCGCATACAACTGCGCACCGCCAATCAGCATCAGCTCATCGACGCCCTGTTCCTTCGCCCATTCTTCAGCGCGAATAACGGCAGCTTCCAGCGATGGATAAACCTCCGCGCCTTCGAGCAGCAGATCTGCCTGACGGCTGACCACGATGTTCAAGCGGCCCGGCAACGGCCGACCGAGGGAATCCCAGGTCTTGCGCCCCATGATGATCGGCTTGCCGAGGGTGGTGGCCTTGAAGTATTTGAAGTCCCCCGGCAGGTGCCAGGGCATGCTGTTGTCGACGCCGATCACGCGGTTTTCACCGAGGGCTGCGATCAGGCTGAGGGGGAGTGATTTAGTCATGCCGGCGAGGATAGCAGAGCCGGGCTTTCGCCGATAAGCGCCACAGCGGTTATGCTCACAGCTCAATTAAGCGACGGGATGCCGCGTGACTGAACTCAATACCCTCTGGCTGACAGAAACCATTCGACTGCGCGAAGAACACGCAGGTCCCCTGGAAGACCTTGAAGCCAACCGACTGGCCCGCAGCGCGGGCGGCGATTTGCCGTCGCGCATTCAACGCCGGGCCTTGTGGCTGGCTGAACGCGATGGCCTGGCTGCGGCCCTCAAGCACTGGCTGCAAGGCGCACGCCTGGCACTGATCGTTATGGCGGTGCTGGCCGTGATCAGCGGCGCCGGCCTGGCCTTCGCGGCAATGGGCGATGGCCTGCACCCGGTGAACGTGTTCTGGGCCTTGGGCAGCCTGCTCGGGCTCAATCTGATCCTGCTGCTGAGCTGGGCACTGGGCCTGATGTTTGCCGGTGAACATGGCGCCAGCCTCGGGCGCCTGTGGCTATGGCTCAGTGAAAAGCTCGCCCGGGACGCCAAAGCCGCGCAACTGGCCCCTGCCTTGCTCCTGTTGCTGCAACGCCAGAAACTCAATCGCTGGGCCATCGGCGTGCTGGTCAACGGCTTGTGGTTGCTGGCGATGCTCAGTGCCTTGGTGATTCTGCTGACACTGATGGCGACCCGACGCTACGGCTTCGTCTGGGAAACCACGATCCTCAGTGCCGACACCTTTATTGCCGTCACCCAGGCCCTTGGCGCGCTACCGGCTCTGCTCGGCTTCAGCGTGCCGACCGAGGAGATGATCCGCGCCAGTGGTGATGCTGCACTGAACATTGAAAGCGCCCGGCAGGCCTGGGCCGCGTGGCTGGTGGGGGTGCTGCTGGTCTACGGCGTATTGCCGCGCCTGCTGCTCGCACTGTTTTGCCTGTGGCGCTGGAAAGCGGGGCAAATCGCCCTGCGCCTGGACTTGAACCTGCCCGGTTACGCGCAATTGCGCGAGCGCTTGATGCCTACCAGTGAGCGCCTCGGCGTCAGCGATGCGGCACCGGCGCAATTGCATCGCGTGGAAAGCGGTGTCAGTGAACAGCAAAGCGACGGCGCGCTGTTGGTTGCCATCGAGCTGGATGACCAGCGCCCGTGGCCGCCGCAATTGCCGAAAAACGTCAGCAACGCCGGCATCCTCGACAGTCGCGAATCGCGGCACAAACTCCTCGAACAACTGAGCCGCTTTCCCCCGGCGCGCCTGGCCATCGCCTGCGATCCACAGCGCTCGCCGGATCGCGGCAGCCTGGCCCTGATTGCCGAACTGGCCCGCAGCGCCAGCGCCACCCGCGTGTGGTTGTTGCAGGCACCGCCCGGTGAAGCACTGGACGCCGAGCGCCTGGGCGACTGGCATGTGGCGCTGCAACAGCTTGAGCTACCGTTTGCCGATTGCGCACCGATGAACTGGCTGGAGACGGGCCATGACTGACACCCGCAAGCAGCCTCTGAAACTCGCCGTGGTCGGCCACACCAATGTCGGCAAGACCTCGTTGCTGCGCACCCTGACCCGCGACGTCGGCTTCGGTGAAGTGTCCCATCGCCCCAGCACCACACGGCATGTCGAGGGCGCACGGTTGTCGGTGGACGGCGAGCCGCTGCTCGATCTCTACGACACCCCGGGCCTGGAAGACGCCATCGCCCTGCTCGATTATCTCGAACGTCTGGAACGGCCCGGCGAGCGCCTCGACGGCCCGGCACGGCTGGCGCGTTTCCTCGATGGCAGCGAAGCCCGGCAACGCTTCGAACAGGAGGCCAAGGTGCTGCGCCAGTTGCTGGCATCGGATGCCGGTCTCTATGTGATCGACGCCCGTGAGCCGGTGCTGGCCAAGTATCGCGACGAACTGGAAGTGTTGGCCAGTTGCGGCAAACCCTTGCTGCCAGTGCTGAATTTCGTCAGCAGCGCCAACCACCGCGAACCGGCCTGGCGTGAAGCGCTGGCACGGCTGGGCCTGCATGCCCTGGTGCGCTTCGATAGCGTCGCGCCGCCAGAGGATGGCGAACGCCGACTGTATGAAAGTCTCGCCCTGCTACTGGAAACCGCGCGGCCGCAACTGGAGCGCCTGATCGCCGATCAGCAAGCCCAGCGTCTGGCTCGTCAACAAAGCGCAGAGCGATTGATTGCCGAATTGCTGATCGATTGCGCGGCCTGCCGGCGCAGCGTGGTCAGTGAAGCCGATCAGGAACAACAGTCGATCAGTGAACTGCGCAAAGCCGTGCGCCAGCGTGAGCAGCGTTGCGTCGAGGCCCTGCTCAAGCTCTACGCCTTCCGCCCACAGGATGCCGCGGCCAGTGATTTGCCGCTGCTCGACGGTCGTTGGGGCGATGACCTGTTCAACCCGGAAACCCTCAAGCAACTGGGCGTGCGCGTCGGTGGCGGAATCGCTGCCGGCGCGGCGGCCGGGGCCGGGGTCGATTTGCTGGTGGGTGGCATTACCCTCGGCGCCGCCGCACTGGCCGGCGCCATCGCTGGCGGCGCCCTGCAAACCGCACGCAGTTATGGCAGCCGTTTGCTGGGCAAGATCAGGGGCCAGCGCGAACTGACGGTGGATGACAATGTGCTGCGCCTGTTGGCGCTGCGCCAACGGCAATTGCTGCAAGCGCTCAATGCCCGTGGGCACGCGGCGATGGACAGCATTCAGGTGGCCACGCCCCAGGACAAGAGCTGGCGCGAAGGCAAACTTCCCGAGGCTTTGCACAAGGCTCGGGCGCATCCGCAATGGTCGTCGCTCAATCCTCATCCAAAGTTGAATCAGGCGGAGCGGCAGGAGCAGGTTGAGGTGTTGGCGCAGCAGCTTTAGTCCTTGGCAATGGTGTTGAGGCGACCGGCCTCTTCGCGAGAAAGCCCGCTCCCACAGGGGATTTGTGTCAATCACAGATCCAATGTGGGAGCGGGCTTGCTCGCGAAGGCAGCGCCTCGGTTCAAAGGTTTACGCAGCCAACAGGCGCCACGCCTTGTCCTTCAACACCGCCAGATCAATCACCGGCACATGCATCTCTTTCGCCAGTTCATCCCACTGACGCATGCGCAGACTCACGGCACACAAAGGATCCTGCTCGAACGCCTCAGCCTCTTCAGCCGTCATCACCCCACCCTGATACTCCAGGGTTCGGCGACTGGCTTCACTCAAGCGCTCGTAGTACCCCGGCTCTTTCAGCGTCAGATAACGCTTGGCCTGCACGTGGTATTCAACCAGCCGCGCCATGCGCTCGCTGAAGCCGGCGCGACGCAGGTAGTCGGCGCCGAGGCGTTCATGGCTGACCACGCCGAAGCCGCCCATGTTCTCCGCGCTTTCGGCGCAAATATGCCCGATGTCGTGGAAAAACGCCGCAAGCACCACTTCATCGTCGAAGCCTTCGGCCATGGCCAATTGCGCCGCCTGGGACATGTGCTCGATCTGCGACACCGGCTCGCCGATGTAGTCGCTATCGCCAAAGCGCTCGTACAAACCGAACACCTCGGCAATCACTTGCTCTTCACGCTGCATCAGATTTCCTCCAATACGGTGGCAACGTTGCGCTCAGCCATCGCCGGCCCGACGCTCATGCCGACACCGGTGTGCATCAACGCCACGCTCAGGCCTTCTGCCGGGCGCAGGAACGAGAACGGTCCCGGCCCCCGTGAACCATAGACGCCCTGCCAGCGTTCGACCACTTGCACCTTGCAGCCCAAGGTCTGCTCGGCCAGCTCGATCATCCAGTCGTCGACCTGCTCGGCATTGAAGGGCGAAGGATCGCTGCCGTAGTGGTGGGAATCGCCAATGATCAACTCGCCATGGGGCGTCGGGCTGATCAGCAAGTGGATGCCGTTTTCATGCAGGTGTGGCGCGTCCCGCAGAATCTCGGCCTGTACCGCTGCAGCTTCCGGCAAATCAGCGAAGGCGCCGTAGTGCACGCAACTCAATCCGGTGAGCAAGGCATGTTGCAGGTTCAGATTGATCTGCGGTCGCGCACGGAGCATTTGCAGGCGGCAGATTTGCGGATCGAGTTCGGCGATCTGCTCGGCCAGCAAGGTCTGATAATCGTGGCCGGAACAGACGATGATCTGCTCGGCATTGAAGCTGCCGGCGGTGCTGTGCAGGCGGCCCGGCTCGATATCGCGGACCAGGGTAGAGAAGTGAAACTTGACGCCCAGGTCGCGGCGCAGGAAGTCGATCAACGCCGGAATCGCTTCGCGCGAATACAGCTGCTGGTCGTCCATGCCGTGCAATGCCGCGCGGTGATGGCGGAACTGCCCGCCGTACAAATCGCGCAAGGCGGCACCGCGCAACAGGTCGACGCGATAACCGTGCTCCACCGCGCGGCCGTCGCAGAAAGCTTCGAGCAGGTGCTCTTGCGCTTCGGTGCGGGCGAACAGGTACGAGCCATTGCGCTTGAGTTGCAGGCCGGCAAGCTGCGCCCAATCGCCCCAGATTCCGCGACTGGCACGGGCCAGTTCCAGCATCGGTCCCGGTGGTTGGCCGGTGACCAGTGCCTGGCCGAAGTTGCGCACCGAAGCGCCGACAGGTGTTGCGCTGCGCTCGAAAACCGTGACCTTGAGACCGCGTTTGGCGGCTGCATACGCGTGGGACAGGCCCAGGATGCCGGCGCCGACGATCAGCATGTCGTTGTGTTGTGTCATGGAGTCTTGTCCTGAATGTGGAACTGCCTTCGCGAGCAAGCCCGCTCCCACAGGGGAATGCGTTCCAATGTGGGAGCGGGCTTGCTCGCGAAGAGGCCCTCTCAGTCGATATAGATTTTACTTGGCGACGACTTTCTCGGACTTGCCGTCATAGCGCTTGCGCCATTCGGTCAGGATCTCGTCGCGGTTCTTCGAAGCCCAGGCGAAGTCGTTCTTGATCAGGCGCTGTTCGTAGTCGGCCGGCAATTCGGTTTGCGGCTTGGCGATGCCAGGCTGGGCGAGTACGGCGAAGTTTTCTTTGTACAGTTCCATCGCCTCAGGGCTGGCGGAGAAATCAGCCAGTTTCTTCGCCGCTTCTTCGTGGGCAGTGCCCTTGATCACGGCGGTCGCTTCGATCTCCCAACCCAGGCCTTCCTTCGGCAGGATGATGTCCAGCGGTGCGCCCTGGCGTTTCAGCTGAACGGCCGGGTATTCGAAGGAAATACCGATCGGGAATTCGCCAGCCGCCGCCAGTTTGCAAGGCTTGGAGCCGGAGTGAACGTACTGGCCGATGTTCTGGTGCAGGCCGTCCATGTACGCCCAGCCCTGCTTCTCGCCGAAGGTCTGCAACCAGGCGCTGACGTCGAGGAAACCGGTGCCGGACGAGGCCGGGTTGGGCATGACGATCTTGCCTTTGTACTCAGGCTTGGTCAGGTCTTGCCAACTCACCGGCTTGGTCAGGCCCTGCTTCTCGGCTTCGACGGTGTTGAAGCAGATGGTCGCGGCCCAGACGTCCATGCCGACCCAGGCTGGCGGGTTGGCGGCGTCGCGGTAGTTACCGCCGATCTTGCCCAGGTCCTTCGGCGCGTAGCTTTGCAGCATGCCTTGCTGATCGAGGATCGCCAGGCTGGAAGCCGCCAGGCCCCACACGGCATCAGCCTGCGGGCGTTCTTTTTCGGCCAGCAGTTTGGCGGTGATGATGCCGGTGGAATCGCGTACCCACTTGATTTCGACGTCCGGGTTGGCCTTCTCGAAAGCCTCTTTGTAGGTCTTCAGTTGCTCGGCTTCGAGGGCGGTGTACACCGTCAACTCGGTTTTCGCCGCAAAGGCGTTCAGGCTGAAAGCGGTGAGGACAGCAGCGGCCAGGGCCATAGGCTTGAACATGATCTTTTCCTGTTTTTTGAGTTGAGGGGTTGTGCAGATTCAATGACCGGGCGCGGTCTGCCGCCAGGCTTGTGAGCGGCGCAGCAAACCGCGCGAAGCCCAGGCCAGCAGCAGGGAAACGCCCGCCGAGGTAATCAGGATCAGGGTCGACATCGCTGCCGCACCGCCGACGTTGCCGGCGTCGTCCATGTTCAGCACCGCCACCGCCGCGAGGATGGTGTCGGGGCTGTAGAGGAAGATCGCCGCCGAGACGGTGGTCATGGCCGAGACGAACAGGTAGCGCACGATGTCCAGCAGCGCCGGCAGGCAGATCGGCACGGTGACGCGCAGGTAATGGCGGTACAGCGGCGCCTTGAGCGACAGCGCGGCGGCTTCGAACTCGGCATCGAGTTGGCGCAGCGCGGTGGTGGCGGTCATTTGCGCGGTGGTCAGATAGTGCGCAATGGTGCAGACGATCAGCAGCGTCATGGTGCCGTAGAGCACATGCAGCGGGTTGCCGGTGAGGTTGAAGAAGAAGACGTAACCCAACCCCAGCACCAGGCCCGGCACCGCCATCGGCACGAAGCTGAGCATGCGCAAGGTCAGGTTCAAGCCGCGCTGGCCTTGGGTTTTTTCCATCAGGTAGGCGCCGGTGAAGATCAGCAGGCTGCCGATCAACGCCGTGCCCAAGGCCATCTTCAGGCTGTTGCCATAGGCCAGCCAGCCACCGCCGGCGGTTTCGTTGAACTGGTAATGATTGAGCGACAGCGACAGGTTGTACGGCCAGAACTTCACCAGGGACGAGAACACCGCCATGCCGAACACCAGCAGCAACGCGGCGCTGATCAACAGAACGATGACCAGGTAGCAACCGTCGCGCAGCTTCGAGGGTGCAGGCTTGAATACCTGGGCGCGGCCGCTCATGGAGTCACCATGACGTCGACGCAACCAGGCATCGACACCGAAGCTGAACAGCGCGGGTAACAGCAACACCATGCCGATCAACGCACCGCGACCAAATTGCTGCTGACCCACCACAGCCTTGTAGGCCTCGAGCGCCAGCACTTGATAGTCGCCACCGACCACCACCGGCACACCAAAGTCGGTGATGGTCAGGGTGAACACCAGGCAGAACGCAGCGAACACCGCCTGACGGGTCGCCGGCCAGGTGATGCTGCGGAAGGCTTTCGCCGGGCTGGCGCCCATGCTGGAAGCAGCGTCGAACAGCCGCGCATCGGCCAGGGACAAGGCTGACAGCAGGATCATCAGGGCATGCGGAAAGGTGTAGATGACCTCGCCGAGCACAATGCCCCAGAAGCCGTAGATGTTGTCCGAGAGCAGGCCACGCAACATGCCCTGGTTGCCGAACAGGTAAACCAGTGCGATGCCGGGCAGCATCGACGGCGCCATCAACGGCAGTAACGAGATGCCACGCCAGATGCCTTTAGCCGGAATCAAGGTGCGCTGCAGGGCGTAGGCAAACAGATAGGCCAGCGGTACGACGATGGCCGCGACGCTGAGGGAAACCTTCAAGCTATTACCCAGCAACCAGTGAAAGTTTTCGCTGGTTACCAATTCCTTCGCGGCGAGCCAACCACCGCCCTGCCCGGCCTCGGCGCTGAAACCACGCCAGAAGATCGCCAGCAACGGCATCAACACGGCGACGCCGAGCAACACCAGCAGCAGGACCTTGCCGCCGACCACGAACAGCCGGTCACCGATCTCGGCACGGGATATCTGCCGAACCTGCTTTTGCGGCAGTGGCAGCGCGATGTTCGCGCTCATCAGGCAAACACCTGCAGGCTGCGCGGCGGCAAGGCGACCATGATCTGCTGGGCGCCAAGGCGCGGCATGGCTTCCGGCGCCAGTTCCGCCAACAGTGCGTGGCCCGGCAATTGATCGAGTTCAAAACTCATGCGGCAGCGGTTGCCGAGGAAGGTGATCTCGCGAACCTTGGCCGGGAACAGGTTTTCCTCGTGCACCAGTGGGTTGACGTTGATCGCTTCCGGACGGCAGAACAAACGGCCGGAAGCTGTCTTGGCACTTCCATCGGCCAGACGCATGTTCATCCCGCCGACCTGGGCGTGACTGTCGCTGCTGCGCTGGAACGGTAGCCAGTTACCCTGGCCGACGAACTCAGCCACGAATGGCGTGGCCGGGCGGTTGTAGATTTCCTGCGGGGTGGCGTATTGCTCGACCTTGCCGTTGTTCATCACGGCAATGCGGTCGGCCATCAGCATGGCCTCGTCCTGATTGTGGGTAACCATCAGAGTGGTGATGCCAAGGTTGCGCTGCAGTTGGCGCAACTCGGTGCACAGATGCTCGCGTACCCGGGCATCGAGGGCCGACATCGGCTCGTCGAGCAGCAACAACGAAGGCGCCGGGGCCAGGGCGCGAGCCAGGGCGACGCGCTGTTGCTGGCCGCCGGACAACTGGCCGGGGTATTTTTTCTCGCTGCCGCTCAGGCCGACCAGTTCCAGCATCTGACCGACACGTTGGCGAATCTGGTCGCGGCCATTGCCGGCGAGGCCGTAGGCAATGTTCGCTTCGACGGTGAGGTTGGGAAACAACGCGTAGGACTGGAACAGAATGCCGTAGTCCCGCGCCTGGGGCGCCAGGTGGGAAACGTTGCGATCACCGAGGTATAACTCGCCGCTGTCCTGCTTCTCCAGGCCGGCAATGCAGCGCAGCAAGGTGGTTTTGCCACAGCCCGACGGGCCGAGCAGACACACCAGCTCACCGGCAGCAACATCGAGGGAAACGTTGTCCAGCGCCGTGAAGGCGCCAAAACGCTTCTGTACGCCGCGCACCTTCATCGGTGCGCCGGGGTTGGTCAGGGCAGTTGCGATCGAGTTGTTCATGGACGGACCTCATCTAGCAGATGGGGCCATCCTAGAGTTGTAATGAGTCCGTCATGTGGCAGTAAGGCAAAAACTGCCGATAGTGGTATTCGGGATTTTTGGTTAAGCCTTCAAGCCCTGTGTTGTTTGATCTGGCGCCTTCGCGAGCAAGCCCGCTCCCACAATTGATCGCGGTCCCCTGTGGGAGCGGGCTTGCGCGAAGAGGCCAGGACAGGCACCACAAATCTCAAGCCGGGGCCATTTCCTGCGCCAACCCCAAAAACGCCGCCGGCAGTCGCGCGCCTTTGCGCTCCTTGAGGCAGTACAGGTACTCGGGAATCTGTGGCGCATTCTCGATAGTCAGTACCCGCAGCTGCGGATCATGAGGCACTTCCTGACGGGCAATGATGCTGATGCCGATGTTGCGCAGCACGGCTTCGCGGATCGATTCACGACTGCCGATCTCCAGCAGCGGTCCGAAACCCACTCCGGCGCTGGCCAGCAACTCTTCGGTCAAGCGCCGGGTGGTCGAGCCCGGTTCGCGCATCAGCAGGGTATGTCCGGCCAAGGCGTCGAGCGGCACGTGATCGCGCACCGCCAGCGGATGATTGCGATGCACCGCCAGCACCAGCGGATCGCTGCCGAGTACCCGGCGAATCAGCCGCGCGTCGTCGAGCAGTTGCGACGATGCGGCGACATCGACCCGGTAATCCTCCAGCGCTTCGAGCACCTGCTGGGAGTTGCCGATTTCCACCGAAACCTCAACCTGCGGCAGTCGCTCGCGGAAAGTCTTCACCAGGTCGAGGATGTAATACGGCGCCGTGGCGGCAATGCGCAATGTGCCCTGGACCTGGCCGCAGTTACGCAGGAAAAACTCGATGTCGGCTTCCTGTTGCATCAGCGCCTTGACCATCGGCAACAGCCGCGCGCCCTCCTCGCTGACACTGAGACGCCTGCCGCCACGGTAGAACAGCTCAACCGAATACTGACTTTCGAGGTTGCGAATCTGCGTCGTCACCGTCGGTTGGCTCAGGCCGAGCTTTTTTGCAGCCTGGGTAATACTGCCCAGGCGGGCCACCATGTAAAACGCCTTCAGCTCGGCACTCAGCACAACCGTCCCTCATCCTTTATTTGCGCAGCAGGCGCAAACCGTTGAACACCACCAGCAGACTCACGCCCATGTCGGCGAACACTGCCATCCACATGGTAGCGACCCCGGCGAAGGTTACCCCAAGAAAGATCGCCTTGATGATCAATGCCAGGGCAATGTTCTGCTTGAGGATGCTCGATGTCTGCCGCGACAGGCGAATAAATGCCGGAATCTTGCGCAGATCGTCGTCCATCAAGGCGACATCGGCGGTCTCGATGGCAGTATCGGTGCCGGCGGCGGCCATGGCGAAACCGATCTCGGAACGCGCCAGGGCCGGGGCGTCGTTGATGCCGTCACCGACCATGCCGACCCGGCGCCCTTGGGCATAAAGGGCCTCGATAGCCTGCAATTTGTCACTCGGCAACAGGTCGCCCCTGGCCTCGTCGATGCCGACCTGCTCAGCAATGGCTTGCGCGGTGTGGACGTTATCGCCGGTGAGCATCAAGGTTTTGATGCCAAGCTCATGCAGTTGCCGGATGGCTTCACGGCTGGACTCTTTTACCGTATCGGCGACGGCGAACAGCGCCAACGGGCCGGACGAATCAAGCAGCAGCACCACCGACTTGCCCTGTTTTTCCAGGGCGAACAGTTTCTCTTCCAGCGCTGGCGAGCACAGCCCCAGATCCTCCACCAGACGATGGTTACCCAGATGATAGAGCTGGCCGTTGATCTCGCCGCGCACACCACGCCCACCCAGCGCTTCAAAGTTATCCACAACCAGTGGCTCGATTTGCTTATCCACAGCCGCTTTGGCGATGGCCAGGGAAACCGGGTGATCCGAGCGCCCGGCCAGCGCGGCGGCAATGGCCGGTGCCAACTCGTCGGCGGTCGGGTCCAGCGACAGGTAATCGGTCTGCACCGGTTTGCCATGGGTGATGGTGCCGGTCTTGTCCAGGGCCAGGGCGTCAAGCTTGTAACCGCCCTCCAGATAGACGCCACCCTTGACCAGAATGCCTTTGCGCGCTGCTGCCGCGAGGCCGCTGACGATGGTCACCGGCGTGGAAATCACCAGTGCACATGGGCAGGCCACCACCAGCAGCACCAGCGCCCGGTAGATCCAGTCGAACCACAACGCGCCCATGAACAACGGTGGAATCACCGCCACGGCCAGGGCCAGGACGAACACCGCCGGGGTGTAGATTTTCGAGAAGCTGTCGACAAAACGCTGGGTCGGCGCCCGCGCTCCCTGGGCCTGCTCGACGGCGTGGATGATGCGCGCCAGGGTCGAGTTATCCGCCGCCGCAGTCACCGCGTACTCCAGTGAGCCGGCCTGATTGATGGTGCCGGCGAAGACTTTGTCGCCAACGGTTTTCTCCACCGGCAGGCTTTCACCGGTGATGGGCGCCTGATCGATGGTCGAGCGACCGGACAGCACTTCGCCGTCCAGGCCGATGCGCTCACCGGGACGGATCCGTACCCGCGCGCCGAGCCCAATGGTTTTGACATCCTGCTCAAGCCAGCTCCCGTCAGCCTGCAACACCGTTGCCGTGTCCGGGGTCATCTGCATCAGGCCGCCGATGGCATTGCGCGCGCGGTCCAGGGACCGGGCTTCGATCAACTCGGCCACGGTGAACAGGAACATCACCATGGCCGCTTCCGGCCACTGGCCGATCAGCACCGCGCCGGTCACGGCAATGCTCATCAGCGCATTGATGTTCAGGTTGCGGTTTTTAAGGGCGATCCAGCCTTTTTTGTAAGTGCCGAGACCACCGCTGAGAATCGAGACCAGCGCAATGACCGCCACCACCCAGTTCGGCGCGGAACCGGTGAAGTGGATAACTTCTGCCAGCAATGCACCAATGCCGGACACCGCCAGGGGCCACCATGGCTTTTTCCGGGGCTCCGGCTTCGACGCCGGCGTTTTCGCGCCCTGATCCAGCGGCTCGGCATGCATGCCCAAGGACTGTATGGCCTCGACGATCGGCTCGATACCGGGCAAATCGTGGGTCACGCCGAGTACCCGATTAATCAGATTGAACTCAAGCTGCTGCACACCGGTCATCTTGCTTAGCTTATTCTGGATCAGCGTCTGCTCGGTCGGGCAGTCCATCGCTTCAATGCGAAAGTTGCTCAGTCTGGCCCCGTTCGTCGGCGCTTCGCTCAGCATTACTATCGCTGGCGCCGTCGCACTGGATGAACAGCAGGAATCGCCGTGACCGCCGTGGCCATGCTTTTGCACGGGTTTGAGCTTGTGGCTGTGCTCGTGTTCAGCCCCGGGTTTGTGGGAATGCAGGGAATCGCTCATTGGTTGCGTCCATAAGAGTGCCTGTTGCCAAGTAAAGACCCTGTAGCCACTATAGGGTCAAGCACCCATTTTGGAGATTTGGAGATTGTCGTCATGAAGATTGGAGAGTTGGCGAAGCTCACGGACTGTGCCGTGGAAACGATCCGCTACTACGAGCGCGAGAACCTTCTGCCGGAACCAGCCCGCAGTGACGGCAATTACCGCGTCTACACCCAGGCCCACGCCGAGCGCCTGACCTTCATCCGCAACTGTCGCACCCTGGACATGACGCTCGAGGAAATCCGCAGCCTGCTGGCGTTTCGCGACAGTCCGCAGGACCAGTGCGAAAGCGTCAACGCACTGATCGACGAGCACATCCACCATGTAAAGGCGCGGATCGACGGCTTGCTGGCCTTGCAGGCACAACTGCTCGACCTGCGCCAACGCTGTGGCGAAGGGCCGGGAGTCGATCAATGCGGGATTTTGCAGCGGTTGGAAGTGAGTGGCGGGGTTGTGGCGCCGGAGGTGGAGCATTCACATGTGGGCCGTAGTCACGGCCACTAAAAACACCACCGACCCTCTGTAGGAGCGAGCTTGCTCGCGATGAACTCAAGGACGATGCATTTTTTCAGACTATACGCGTCATCGTTCACGTCCATCGCGAGCAAGCTCGCTCCTACAGGGGGGCAGCGTGAGGCTTCAGACCGCCATCGGCGCGGTCATCGGTGCGTGGTGCTCGTAGCCTTCCAGGGAGAAATCGCCCGGCTCCACCAGCTCCAGCCATTCCGGCTGATACACGCCAGTCTTGGCAAACTCCGGCACACGCTCGGAAATCACCAGTTTCGGCATCGGGAACGGCTCGCGCTTGAGCTGTTCGTTGAGCATGTCCAGGTGGTTTTCGTAGACGTGGGCATCACCGATGAAATAGGTGAACCAGCGCGGCGTGTAGCCGGTCAGGCGTCCGATCAGGCTCAGCAGCGCCGCGCCTTCGGTGAGGTTGAACGGCGTGCCCAGGCCCAGGTCGTTGGAGCGGATGTAGAGGGTCAGAGAGATCTCCTTGGTCTCGACATTCGGGTGGAACTGGTACAGCAGGTGGCACGGCGGCAGGGCCATTTCATCGAGCTGGGCGCAGTTCCAGCCGTGGAACAGGATGCGCCGGCTGCCCGGGTCCTTGATGATGGTATCGACGCACTGGCGGACCTGGTCGATGGCCTTGTACAGCACCACGTAGGCCTGACCATCCTCCTCGCCTTCGGCGATCTGGCGATAGCCTTGCTTCAGGGTCTGCTCGATAGCAGCCGGGTTGCTCAGCGGGATCTGCTTGTACGCCGGCCATTTGCGCCATTGCACGCCGTAGATTTCGCCGAGGTCGTCTTCGCCCTGGCGGAACGGGTTGGCCAGCCACTGGGCGTTTTCGTTGGCGTTCTGGTCCCAGACCTTGCAGCCCAGGGCGCGGAATTCGGCAGCGTTGTTCACGCCACGCAGGAATCCGCACATTTCGCCGATGGCCGACTTGAACGCCATCTTGCGCGTGGTGATCGCCGGGAAACCTTCCTTCAGGTCATAACGCAGCATCGCACCGGGAAAGCTGATGGTGTTCACGCCGGTACGGTTGGCCTGTTTGGTGCCGTTCTTGATGACGTGGGCGACCAGTTCGAGATATTGCTTCATGAATTACCTGTGTCCTTGAACCCGCAGCCATCGCTGCGGGGTTCGAATTTTATACAGCTGCCGCTGGAGCCGCCGGAGCGCGGTGATACGCCAGCCAGATCAGGAACAGACCGCCGAGGATCATCGGCACGCACAGCACCTGGCCCATGGTCAGCCAGTTCCAGGCCAGATAGCCCAGTTGCGCGTCCGGTACGCGGACGAATTCCACGATGAAACGGAAGATGCCGTAGAACAGCGCGAACATCCCCGAGACCGCCATGGTCGGCCGCGGCTTGCGCGAGAACAGCCAGAGGATCAGGAACAGCGCCACGCCTTCGAGGGCGAACTGGTAGAGCTGCGACGGGTGACGCGGCAACTGCGCCGGGTCGCTGAACGGCGGGAAGATCATCGCCCACGGTACGTCGGTCGGCTTGCCCCACAGCTCGGCGTTGATGAAGTTGCCGATACGCCCGGCACCCAGGCCAATCGGCACCATCGGCGCAACGAAGTCCATCAGCTGGAAGAACGACTTGTTGTTCTTTTTACCGAACCACAACGCCGCCAGCATCACGCCGATGAAACCACCGTGGAACGACATGCCGCCCTTCCACACTTCGAAAATCAGCGTCGGGTTGGCCAGATAAGCACTCAGATCGTAGAACAGCACATAACCCAGTCGCCCGCCGACGATCACCCCCATCGACATCCAGAACACCATGTCGGAGAGTTTCTCCTTGGTCCAGGTCGGGTCGAAACGGTTCAACCGGCGGGACGCCAGCAGCCAGGCGCCGCCGATGCCGATCAGGTACATCAGGCCGTACCAGTGGATTTTCAGCGGACCGATGGCCAGGGCCACCGGGTCGATCTGCGGGTAAGGCAGCATTGCGACTCCTCGTTAGAGTTCAAATCTTAAAAATTCCCGGGCGACGCTGCCACCTCAGGATTAAGCCAGGATTGCGCTGCCCGTCAGAGCAGATGCTTCAGACTAGAAAGTTCAGACCGACGCAGAACAGCAAAGCGGCAAACAGCCGTTTCAGCAACTTCGGCGACAACCTGTGGGCCAATCGCGCACCCAAACGGGCGAAAACCATGCTGGTCAGGGCAATGCCCAGCAACGCCGGCAAATAAATGAAGCCGAGACTATGGGCCGGGAGCAACGGATCGTGCCAGCCCAGAATCATGAAACTTAATGCGCTGGCCAGGGCAATCGGCAGACCGCAGGCCGATGAAGTGGCCACCGCTTGCTGCATCGGCACGCTGCGCCAGGTCAGGAATGGCACGGTCAACGAACCGCCGCCAATGCCGAAAATCGCCGAAGCCCAGCCAATCACGCTGCCGGCCACGGTCAGACCGAGTTTGCCCGGCACGGTTCGGCTGGCCTTGGGCTTGACCTCCAGCGCCAGCTGCGCGGCGATCACCAGGGCGAACACACCAATGAGCTTCTGCAGGTTGGGGCCGGAAATCGCTTCTGCCGTCAGCGCGCCGAACCCGGCACCGATCAGAATGCCGACGGTCATCCACATGAAGATCGGCCAACGCACGGCGCCACGGCGGTGATGCTCACGTACCGCGTTGACCGAGGTAAAGATGATCGTCGCCAGGGACGTTCCCACTGCCAGGTGCGTGAGAATCGACGGATCGAACCCTTGGGCCTTGAAGCTGAACACCAGCACCGGGACGATGATGATCCCGCCACCCACGCCAAACAGCCCGGCGAGCACACCTGCAAAGGCGCCGAGCGCCAGATAGAGCAGAAATTCCATGGTTATCCCGCCCGCATCCCCAAAACCGGAGCGGCATGGTAACGGATGCATGGCCTCAAGCTCCACTGTGCAAGGCGATGGATCGATGAGCGATGTCTGCGTAGAGTGGGCAAAAAACACACAAGGACAGCCTTATGTGCCTGATTGTTTTTGCCTGGCGCCCGGGTCATGCCCGGCCGCTGGTCGTGGCGGCCAATCGCGATGAGTTCTACGCCCGCCCCAGCCTGCCTCTGGCACCATGGCCCGAAGCGCCCCACGTCCATGCGGGGCGCGACCTCGAGGCGGGTGGCACCTGGCTCGGTGTCGGTGCCAACGGCCGTTTTGCGGCGCTGACCAACATCCGCGATCCCCATCGCCCGCCAGGGCGCAAGTCTCGAGGGGATCTGGTCGCGCGGTTTCTCACCGGGGAAATTCCAATAGACGACTATTTAGCCGACGTTGTCACCCGATCGATGGAATATGGCGGCTTTAATCTGCTGGTCGGCAATGCCAATGAGCTCTGGCACTTCAATCAACGGGAATCGGAAGCGGTGATGCTGGCCCCGGGGGTCTATGGATTATCCAACGCCGGGCTGGACACGCCGTGGCCGAAATTGCTCAAGGCCAAGGCTGCATTGAACGAGGTGCTGGATGAGCCGCGGCCTCAGGCGCTGTTGGCGTTATTGAGCGATGCGCAGACCGCGCCGTTTGCCGAGTTGCCGGATACCGGAGTGGGGCTGGCCACCGAGACGTTGTTGTCGAGTGTGTTCATTGCCAGCCAGAGTTATGGAACGCGGGCGAGTACGGCGTTGATTGTGCAGGCGGATGGGGCGCGGCATATGGTCGAAAGGAGCTTCGGGCCGTTTGGTGGGCATCTTGGGGAAGTGGAGATCAGGCTTTAGTTTTGCGTTGTCTATGCGAGCCCTTTCGCGAGCAAGCCCGCTCCCACGGGAGAATGCATTCCAAATGTGGGAGCGGGCTTGCTCGCGAAGAGGCCGGTACAGACTCAGAGCGTCTTGACCGAAGCCGGATTGATCATCCGAGCCAGCCCGAGGTTCTTCAGCGCCAATTGCAGCGAGCTGTGAATAACCTGCGGATTGTCGATGGTCATCAGCTCGGCCAGCAACTCCTTGGCCTTGCTCAGGTTGATCTGGCGCAGCATCCACTTCACTTTCGGCAGGTTGGTGGCGTTCATCGACAGGCTGTCAAAACCCATCGCCATCAACAGCACCGCCGCCGCCGGGTCACCGGCCATTTCGCCGCAGATGCTCACCGGCTTGCCTTCGGCATGGGCATCGCGCACCACATTCTGCAGGGCTTGCAGCACCGCTGGGTGCAGGTAGTCGTAAAGATCGGCCACCCGTGGGTTGTTGCGATCCACGGCCAACAGGTACTGGGTCAGGTCGTTGGAGCCGACCGACAGGAAATCGACCTGCCGCGCCAGTTCCTTGGTTTGATACACCGCCGCCGGAATCTCGATCATCACGCCAACCGGCGGCATCGGTACGTCGCAGCCCTCGTCACGCACTTCGCCCCAGGCACGGTGGATCAGGTGCAGGGCTTCCTCCAGCTCGTGGGTGCCGGAAATCATCGGCAGCAGGATGCGCAGGTTGTTCAGGCCTTCGCTGGCCTTGAGCATGGCGCGGGTCTGCACCAGGAAAATTTCCGGGTGATCAAGGGTGACGCGAATGCCGCGCCAGCCGAGGAATGGGTTGTCTTCCTTGATCGGGAAGTACGACAGCGATTTGTCGCCCCCGATGTCCAGGGTTCGCATGGTCACCGGTTGCGGGTGGAATGCGGACAGTTGCTCGCGGTAGATCGCCAGCTGTTCCTTTTCACTCGGGAAACGCTGGTTGATCATGAACGGCACTTCGGTGCGGTACAGGCCAACGCCTTCGGCACCGCGCTTCTGCGCCCGCGCCACATCCGCCAGCAGGCCGGTGTTGACCCAAAGCGGCATGCGGTGGCCATCGACCGTCACGCACGGCAGATCGCGCAGCGCATCCAGCCCGAGGGCCAGTTGTTTCTCTTCCTCGACCACCTCGGCGAACTGCTTGCGCAGCACGTCGCTCGGGTTGGTGTAGACCTCGCCGTGGTAGCCGTCGACGATCATCTGGATGCCGTCGACCTTGGAGTACGGCAGGTCGACCAGGCCCATCACCGTCGGGATGCCCATGGCGCGGGCAAGGATGGCGACGTGGGAGTTGCCGGAGCCGAGTACCGATACCAGGCCGGCCAGCTTGCCTTCCGGCACCTCGCCGAGCATCGCCGGCGTCAGTTCTTCGCTGACCAGAATGGTGTTGTCGGGGTAGACCAGGGTTTGCTGACGCTCTTCCTGCAAGTAAGCCAGCAGGCGTCGACCGAGGTCCTTGACGTCCGAGGCACGCTCGCGCAGGTAGGCGTCGTCCATCAATTCGAAACGGTTGACGTGATCGGTGACCACCTGGCGCAACGCGCCCTGGGCCCACTGGCCGGTCTTGATCACGGTGGTGACTTCGCTGCCCAGCGCGGCATCGTCGAGCATCATCAGGTAGACGTCGAACAGGGCCCGTTCTTCCGGGCGCAACTGCGTGGCGAGCTTGGCAGACAACGCGCGCATGTCGGCGCGTACGCCTTCGATGGCGGTCTTGAACAGCTTGAGCTCGGCGTCGATGTCAGCAATGGCCTTGTCCGGCACCACGTCCAGATCGGCCGGGGGCAGCATGACCACCGCCGTACCGACTGCCGCACCCGGCGAACCCGGCACGCCGACGAACTTGGCTTCCTGGATGCCTTTGCCCTGGCGACCGAGGCCACGGATCGAACCGGTGGCTTCGGCGTGGGCGATAACACCGGCGAGCTGCGCGCTCATGGTCACGAGGAAGGCTTCTTCACCTTCATCGAACTGGCGACGTTCTTTTTGCTGGATGACCAACACGCCGACAACGCGGCGGTGGTGAATGATCGGCGCCCCGAGGAACGAGGCGAAGCGTTCTTCACCGGTCTCGGCGAAGTAGCGGTAGCGCGGGTGGTCCGCAGCGTTTTCGAGGTTCAGGGGTTCTTCGCGCGTACCGACCAGGCCAACCAGACCTTCGTTGGGTGCCATGCTGACCTTGCCGATCGAGCGCTTGTTCAAGCCCTCGGTGGCCATCAGCACGAAACGGTTGGTCTCCGGATCAAGCAGGTAGACCGAGCAGACCTGGCTGCCCATGGCCTCTTTGACGCGCAACACAATAATCCCCAACGCCGCCTTGAGATCCTTGGCGGAGTTAACTTCCTGGACGATCTTGCGCAGCGTATTGAGCATGGCTCGGGGTCGAACTCCGTCGTCAGTCGCGCGCTAAAAGGCGCGGGGCAAGCTCTTTGAGAGCGCGTCGATACACCTCGCGCTTGAATGTCACCACCTGGCCCAACGGATACCAATAGCTGACCCAGCGCCAGCCATCGAATTCCGGTTTACCGGTCAAATCCATCCGCACCCGCTGCTCGTTGGAGATCAGGCGCAGGAGAAACCATTTCTGTTTCTGGCCGATGCACAGCGGTTGGCTGTGGGTACGTACCAGACGTTGCGGCAAACGATAGCGCAACCAGCCCCGGGTGCAGGCGAGAATTTCAACATCTTCGCGCTCCAGGCCCACTTCCTCGTTCAGCTCGCGGTACAAGGCGTCTTCCGGCGTCTCTTCGGGGTTGATTCCCCCCTGCGGAAACTGCCAGGCATCTTGATTGATTCGGCGAGCCCATAGCACCTGGCCGGCGTCATTCGTCAGAATGATCCCGACATTGGGGCGAAAACCATCGGGGTCGATCACGGCTACAACCTCGCAAACGCATGTCGTCGCATTGTTCCACAAAGGTTGTGAAGGCGGCAACGAAGCTTCCTACCTTATGTGCACTCTTGTGAAAAGACCGTATTCTTGTCGCCTTTTTACTGACTTTTCAGCGGGTAACTGCAATGCGCCTGGCTTTATTCGATTTGGACAACACCCTTCTGGGCGGTGACAGCGATCACGCCTGGGGCGATTACCTGTGCGAGCGCGGCTTCCTCGACGCCGTCGCCTACAAGGCTCGCAACGATGCGTTCTACCAGGATTACCTGGCCGGCAAGCTGGATAACGCTGCTTACCTGAACTTCTGCCTGGAAGTCCTCGGCCGCACCGAAATGGCCACGCTGGATCAGTGGCACAGCGACTACATGCGCGACTGCATCGAACCGATCATGCTGCCCAAGGCCATCGAGTTGCTGGCCAAGCACCGCGCCGCCGGCGACAAACTGGTGATCATCACCGCCACCAACCGATTCGTCACCGGGCCGATTGCCGAGCGCCTGGGCGTCGAAACCCTGATCGCCACCGAATGCGAAATGCTCGACGGCCGCTACACCGGGCGCAGCACCGATGTGCCGTGCTTCCGCGAAGGCAAGGTGACGCGCCTGAATCGCTGGCTGGAAGAAACCGGGTTTACGCTGGAAGACAGCTACTTCTATAGCGACTCGATGAATGATTTGCCGCTGCTGGAGCAGGTGACCAACCCGGTGGCTGTTGATCCGGACCCGAACCTGCGGGCCGAGGCCGAGAAGCGGGGTTGGCCGGTAATCAGTCTGCGCGACTGATTACACAACTGTAGGAGCGAGCTTGCTCGCGAAAAACTCAAGGGCACTGCGGGAAGTCAGGTGCCCCGCGTTTTCGTTAACGTCCATCGCGAGCAAGCTCGCTCCTACACAGGTTTGGCGCCCATCAACCCGGCAATGGCGATAAAGCAGGCAAAACTGAACAACGCCAAGGCAAAGGTGAATTTCCCCACGCCGCCCGGCGTCTTGCGCAGCTTGTTCAGCCGCACCAGCAACCAGAACCATGCCAGCGCCGCCACGGTGTACAGCACGCTGGAAGCCAGCAACCAGGTCTGCCCCAGCGGCCAGCCCACCAGGTGCACCATCCACCAGCCGGTGAACGGCATACTCAGTAGCGCCAGCCCCATCAACAGCCAGACAAATACACGCGGCCGTTGCAAGGTAAGGCTTCCCGCCGTCGCGTCCCCCTTGCGCCGCGCAAGCAAAACCCAGACTCCCAGCCCCAGCGCACAAGCCAGCAGTACAACCGTTGCCACCATGTGCGCCGCTTTCAGGGCAGTTAACGTTTCCATTGTCAGATTTCCTTATTACCTGCCCATCAGCGTAGCCCCTCAGCCAAGAAACAGCTGATAGGCCGGGTTATCGCTTTCGTCCCAGTACGGGTAGCCGATTTCTTCCAGCGCCGCCGGCACCAGGTGGCGCTCATCGTGAGGCACTTGCAGGCCCGCGACGACACGGCCATCGGCGGCGCCATGGTTGCGGTAGTGGAACATCGAGATGTTCCAGCGCCCGCCGAGCTTGTTGAGGAAGTTGAACAGCGCGCCCGGACGTTCCGGGAACTCGAAACGCAGGATCACTTCATCGACCACATGCGCCGCGCGACCGCCGACCATGTGACGAATGTGCAGCTTGGCCAGTTCGTTGTCGGTCAGGTCCAGCACCGGGAACCCTTGCTCGCTCAGGCTGGCAATCAGTGCGCTGCGCGGGTCGTTTTCCGGGTGCGTCTGCACGCCGACAAAGATGTGCGCTTCGCTTCCGGTGTTGTAGCGGTAGTTGAATTCGGTGATCTGGCGCTTGCCGATGGCTTCGCAGAACGCCTTGAAGCTGCCCGGCTTCTCGGGAATGGTCACGGCGATGATGGCTTCGCGGCCCTCGCCCAGCTCCGCGCGCTCGGCGACGTGACGCAGGCGATCGAAGTTGACGTTGGCCCCGGAGTCGATGGCGACGAAAGTCTGGCCGCTGACGCCGCGCTGCTCGACATACTTCTTGATCCCGGCCACGCCCAAGGCACCGGCAGGTTCGGTGATCGAGCGGGTATCGTCGTAGATATCCTTGATGGCAGCGCAGATTTCGTCGGTGCTGACGGTGATCACTTCATCGACATGGTCTTTGCAGATGTCAAAGGTGTGCTGACCGATCTGCGCGACCGCGACGCCGTCGGCGAAGATGCCCACGGTCGGCAAGACCACGCGCTCGCCTGCGGCCATGGCCGCTTGCAGGCAGTTGGAATCATCCGGTTCTACACCGATGATCTTGATGTCCGGACGCAGGTACTTAACGTACGCCGCAATACCGGCGATCAGGCCGCCGCCGCCCACAGGGACGAAAATCGCGTCCAATGGCTGCGGGTGCTGGCGCAGAATCTCCATCGCCACGGTGCCCTGCCCGGCAATGGTGTGGGGATCGTCGTAGGGGTGAATGTAGACGTAGCCTTTTTCGTCGACCAGTTTCAGCGAGTACGCCAGCGCTTCCGGGAACGAATCGCCATGCAGCACCACTTTACCGCCGCGGGAGCGCACGCCTTCGACCTTGATCTCGGGGGTGGTCTTGGGCATGACGATGGTCGCTTTCACACCCAGTACCTTGGCCGCCAGGGCCAGGCCTTGGGCATGGTTGCCCGCCGACGCGGTGACCACGCCGCGAGCGCGTTCTTCGTCGCTCAACTGGGTCAGCTTGTTGTAGGCGCCGCGAATCTTGAACGAGAACACCGGCTGCAAGTCTTCGCGCTTGAGCCAAATGCTGTTGCCCAGCCGCTCGGAGAGCTGGCGGGCAGACTGCAACGGGGTTTCTACGGCAACGTCATAAACGCGCGAGGTGAGGATCTTTTTGACGTACTGTTCAAGCATCGGAAAGCATCACTGAGCGGGTTGGGCAGGACCATGGAGTCTAACCCGGCTTTCAGCCACACGACCACACTAAACCGGTGGTTTTAGGCCTGACATACATCCTGTGGCGAGGGGGCTTGCCCCCGTTCGGTTGCGAAGCAGCCGTAAAGTCTGTTGATTGGGAGTGTCTGAAAGTATGCAGGGGAGCGCTTCGCACTCCAACGGGGGCAAGCCCCCTCGCCACAGTCCTCCCTCGCTACAAAAAACCTGTTCAGCCTGACATACCGTCGCACCCGCCAATCGGGCAATGACCTTCCCGGCCTCGAAGCCTATAATGCCGGCCTTTGTTCCCCTCCTCGGCACCCCGGAGCCCGCATGAACCAGGATCAACTCAAACAGGCAGTGGCTCAGGCCGCCGTCGACTTCATCCTTCCGAAACTCGACGACAAGAGCATCGTCGGGGTCGGCACCGGCTCCACCGCCAACTGCTTCATCGACGCGCTGGCCAAGCACAAGGGCGCATTCGATGGCGCCGTCGCCAGTTCCGAAGCCACCGCCGCGCGCCTCAAGGGCCACGGGATTCCGGTGTATGAACTGAACACCGTCAGCGACCTGGAGTTCTATGTCGACGGCGCCGATGAAAGCGACAAGCACCTGAACCTGATCAAGGGCGGCGGCGCGGCCCTAACCCGCGAGAAGATTGTCGCGGCCGTGGCCAAGACGTTCATCTGCATCGCCGACGCCAGCAAACTGGTGCCGGTGCTCGGTGCTTTCCCGCTGCCGGTGGAAGTGATCCCGATGGCCCGCAGCCACGTGGCCCGCGAGCTGGTGAAGCTCGGCGGCGACCCGGTTTACCGCGAGGGCGTGCTGACCGACAACGGCAATATCATCCTCGACGTGTTCAACCTGCAGATCACCAATCCAGTGGAACTGGAGACGCAGATCAACGCGATCGTCGGCGTGGTCACCAATGGTTTGTTCGCGGCGCGTCCGGCGGATCTGTTGCTGCTGGGTACCAGCGAAGGCGTGAAGACACTGCGGGCCGAGTGAACCCGACTGCCCACCTTTTTGTGGGTGGACGAATAACCTGTGGGAGCGGGCTTGCTCGCGAAGGGGCCGTATCAGTCGATAGAGATGTCAACTGACAGGTTTCCTTCGCGGGCAAGCCCGCTCCCACATTGGGTTAGTGGTGTTGCTCAGGGTTGCGCCGGCTTCTTGAACACGTAGAACAGGTTCGGCTCACTGACGAGGTACAGCGTACCGTCATCATCCACGGCGATCCCCTCGGCTTGCGGCACGGTTTTTTGCAGGCCCTGGCGCCCCTTGTGCAATGACATCGTGCTCAGCGGACGCCCGTCCACATCCAGCTCCAGAATCAATCGCGACTCATCCGACAGCGCCAGCAAATGCCCGCTGCGCTCGTCGTATTGCAGGCTCGACAGATCCCGCACGAACATTCCCGCATCCCGCTTGGGGTCATTGATCACGTGCACCGAGTAGGACTCTTCGGGGTTGAAGCGCGGAAAACCGTGCACCTCGTAGATCAGCATCGGGTTGCGCTCCTTGGCGACGAACAGGCGCTTGCCCACTGAATCGTAGGCCAGGCCCTCGAAACCCTTGTTGCCGCCCTTATCCATGTGCACGCCCAGGGTCATTTGCTCGGCGTCTGCCGCATCAAGGAAGGTAGTGTCAGGTTCCAGACGAACCTTGATCAGCCGCTGTTGGCTCTCTTCAGCAATCACGTAAGTGTCGGCATTAATGAATTCAACCGCTTCCGGATCACCGAAGCCGACCAGCGCCACACGACGCAAAATCCTGCCGTCGAGGGACAACTCGATCAACTCGCTTCGTTTATTGGTGACGGTGAACAGGCTTTTGCGCACCGGGTCGTAGGTCAATGCTGAAACGTTGTCAGGCAGGCCATCGATCACCTGAGCTTCGGTCACGACCCGATACTGGTCCAGCGCCATGGACTGGGAACTCGCCGTCTGCCACAGCGTATGCAGATTGAACCAGGCACGTTCGAACAGGCGCAGGTATTGGCCGAGCGCAATCAATACGATCAGCGAGAGCACCGACAGGATCAGGATCAGGGATTTGGGGCGGGCAAATCGACGCATTCGGGCAGGCTCAGGGTCAAAACAGGCGGATGAAATATCACGCCTGTCTGAACCGAAGCTTAATGGCCACTGGCCCGTTCCTACAACCGAGCGCAAGAAATCCTACAAACCGTAAACGTCAGCGCTGCTTTTCGAAGCGATAGAACAGGTTCGGCTCACTCACCATGTACAGCGTCCCCGCTTCGTCCATGGTCACGCCCTCGGCGCGGGGAATGGTGTTTTTCAGGCCGTTGAAGCCGCGCAGCAGGGCGATGAAACTGACTTGCTCGCCCTTCTTGTCCAGCTCCAGCAACAGGTGCGAGTCGGCGGACAGCACCAGCATGTGGCCGGTGCGCGGGTCGATGGCCAGGGCAGACAGGTTGCGCATGTCCAGCGCATGACTGGCCAGTTTCAGCTTGTCGCCGGTAAGGACCTTGCCGTCACCGCTCCAGGTAAACAATGCCGGCGGGCGCTCTTCGCCCAGCACCAGTTGCTGATTGTTCGGATCCCAGGTGACACCTTCGAAGGCCTTGTTCTGGTCTTTGGAAGGGCCGAGGTCGTATTTGGGGAAATCGGCGATGTTCAGTTCGCGGGTATCGGCATCGACCTTGACGATAACGATCAGATGCTCGCGCTCATCGACAATGGCCAGTCGGCCGTCGCCCAGCACAGTGACGCCTTCAGGGTTGCTCCAACCCACCAGCGGCATTTTGCGCAGCACATCGCCCTGCAAGCTCAATTCGACCAGGAACGGGTTCTTGCCCATGACCGAAAACAGGGTTTTGGTCTGAGGGTCATAGGCCACGTCCGACGCTTCGTCCTTCTCCATGCCCGGCAACGGCTTGGCATCGATCACCGCCCGATAGTCCGGAAGCCAGATGCTCGCCTGGCGCTCGGCCGGGCTTTTGAATTGCTCTTTCACCCAGAGCACGGCCCGCGCATCCCAGTGCATGGCAAATGCAACGCCGTAGGCGACAGCGGCCACCAGCAGTAGCCAGATGTACCAACGCAGGGCGAAGCGTGAGCGGCGGGCAGGGTCAAGCGTGGAAAGCGGAGCAGTGGCCATTGGGGAATGCGTTCCAGAAATTCAGGCTAGGGGTAATAGCACAATTTTGGGCCGGCTCAGAGGCCGAAAGCCTGAAATTATCCAGACCGGATGTGAAAAAAACGGGAAATGACAGGATCGGCGTTTGTGGGAGCGGGCTTGCTCGCGAAAGCGGTGTGTCAGGCAACACTTATGTCGACTGTCACACCCTCTTCGCGAGCAAGCCCGCTCCCACAGGGTTTAGCGATGTCTGGACTAGCGAACGCTGCTGGTGAAGCTGCTGGCGCCCGGCAGTTCCAGGACGATCTCGTCACCGACATTCAGCGGACCAACGCCCACTGGTGTACCGGTGAGGATCACATCACCGGCCTGCAGCGAGAAGCAACCGGCCATGTGCTGGATCATCGGCACGATCGGGTTGAGCATCGCGCTGCTGTTGCCGTCCTGGCGAACTTCGCCGTTGATGGTCAGGCGGATGCCGATGTCGGTCAGGTCGGCAAAGGTGCTGCCGGACACGAACGGAGCAATCACCGCCGCACCGTCGAAGGACTTGGCGATTTCCCACGGCAGGCCCTTGGATTTCAGCTCGGCCTGTTTGTCGCGCAGGGTCAGGTCCAGGGCTGGGGCAAAACCGGAAATGGCGTCGAGCACTTCTTCAACGCTCGGCTTGGTCGACAACGGTTTGCCGATCAACACCGCGATTTCCGCTTCGTAATGCACCGAACCGCGCTCGGTCGGAATGCTGAAACCACCTTCCAGCGGCACTACGCAACTGCCCGGCTTGATGAACAGCAGCGGCTCGGTCGGCACCGGATTATCCAGTTCCTTGGCGTGTTCGGCGTAGTTGCGGCCGATGCACACCACTTTCCCCAGCGGGAAGTGAATGCGCGTACCGTCGACATACTGGTGCTGATAGCTCATTACCGACTCCTGCTTCGTTGGCTCTTAAAGTTCGAAAATCAAACAGCGAAAATCTTGCCCGGGTTCATGATCCCGTTCGGGTCGAACACCGCCTTGACCGCCTTCATGTACTCGATCTCGACCGGGGAACGGCTGTAGGTCAAGTAATCACGCTTGGTCATGCCCACGCCGTGTTCGGCGGAGATCGAGCCGTTGTACTTCTCGACGGTTTCGAACACCCACTTGTTGACGGTGGCGCACTTGGCGAAGAACTCGTCCTTGCTCAGGTTATCCGGCTTGAGGATGTTCAAGTGCAGGTTGCCGTCGCCGATGTGGCCGAACCAGACGATTTCGAAATCCGGGTAGTGTTCGCCGACGATCGCATCGATTTCCTTCAGGAACGCCGGGACTTTCGACACAGTGACCGAAATGTCGTTCTTGTACGGCGTCCAGTGGGAGATGGTTTCGGAGATGTATTCGCGCAGTTTCCACAGGTTCTGCAGCTGGGTTTCGCTCTGGCTCATCACGCCGTCCAGCACCCAGCCCTGCTCGACGCAGTGCTCGAAGGTTTCCAGGGCGTGATTGGCCACTTCTTCGGTGGTCGCTTCGAATTCCAGCAGTGCGTAGAACGGGCAGTCGGTTTCGAACGGCGCCGGCACATCGCCGCGCCCCATGACCTTGGCCAGGGCCTTGTCGGAGAAGAATTCGAAGGCGGTCAGGTCAAGCTTGCTCTGGAAGGCGTGCAGCACCGGCATGATCGAGTCGAAATCAGCGGTGCCGAGTACCATTGCGGTGAGGTTTTTCGGCGCGCGGTCCAGGCGCATGGTCGCTTCGACCACGAAACCGAGGGTGCCTTCGGCGCCGATGAACAGCTGGCGCATGTCGTAGCCGGTGGCGTTCTTGATCAGGTCGCGGTTCAGCTCCAGCACGTCGCCCTTGCCGGTGACGACTTTCATGCCGGCCACCCAGTTACGGGTCATGCCGTAGCGAATGACTTTGATCCCGCCGGCATTGGTGCCGATATTGCCGCCAATCTGGCTCGAACCGGAGGATGCGAAGTCCACCGGGTAGTACAAGCCTTTTTCTTCAGCGACGTTCTGCAATTGCTTGGTGACCACGCCCGGCTGACAAACGGCAGTACGGTCGGTGAGGTTCACGTCGAGGATCTGGTTCATGTAGTCGAACGACACGACCACTTCGCCATTGGCGGCCACGGCAGCGGCGGACAAACCGGTGCGACCGCCGGACGGCACCAGCGCCACCTTGTGTTTATTGGCCCACAGGACAATGGCCTGGACCTGCTCGGTGGTCTTGGGGAACACGATGGCGGTCGGGGCCGGGGCGAAATGCTTGGTCCAATCCTTTCCGTAAGCATTCAGGGAGTCGGCATCGGTCAGCACCTTGCCAGGCTCAACCAGGGTCTTCAGCTCATCAATCAGGGCAGGATTGGTCATCGACAGAACTCTCGAACAATTCATGGTCATCCTGAGAACGCTTCACGTCGCAGGAATGAGTGTTTAGCGGGGTGCATATGCTAGCATACCGACCCCGCAGGATAGTGCCCAAGGGCTGTTCTGCGGTGACGGCTTTCTTGCCGTGCGGGTCAGCTCCGGGCTGCTCCCTTTCCTGCCATTTTTCTCCGGGATACAGGTTTACGCAGATGAGCAAGACTTCTCTCGATAAGAGCAAGATCAAGTTCCTTCTTCTCGAAGGCGTCCACCAATCGGCTGTCGACGTCCTCAAGGCGGCGGGCTACACCAGCATCGAGTACCTGACAGGTTCTCTGCCGGAAGCCCAGCTCAAGGAAAAGATCGCTGATGCTCACTTCATCGGCATTCGCTCCCGCACTCAACTGACCGAAGAGATCTTCGATCACGCGAAGAAGCTGGTCGCGGTCGGCTGTTTCTGCATCGGCACCAACCAGGTCGACCTGAGTGCTGCTCGCGAGCGCGGTATCGCCGTGTTCAACGCGCCGTACTCCAACACCCGCTCCGTAGCGGAACTGGTGCTGGCCGAAGCGATCCTGCTGCTGCGTGGCATCCCTGAGAAGAACGCTTCCTGCCACCGTGGCGGCTGGATCAAGAGCGCGGCCAACTCCTTCGAGATCCGTGGCAAGAAGCTGGGCATCGTCGGTTACGGCTCGATCGGTACTCAACTGTCGGTCCTGGCGGAAGGCTTAGGGATGCAGGTGTACTTCTACGACACCATCACCAAGCTGCCATTGGGCAACGCCACCCAGGTAGGCAACCTGCACGAGCTGCTGGCGATGTCCGACATCGTTTCGCTGCACGTTCCGGAAACCGCCGCCACCCAGTGGATGATGGGCGAGAAGGAGATCCGCGCTATCAAGAAAGGCGGCATCCTGATCAACGCCGCCCGCGGCACCGTGGTCGAACTGGACCACCTGGCTGCAGCCATCAAGGACAAGCACCTGATCGGCGCGGCCATCGACGTCTTCCCGGTGGAGCCACGCTCCAACGATGAAGAGTTCGAAAGCCCGCTGCGTGGCCTGGACAACGTGATCCTGACCCCGCACATCGGTGGTTCTACCGCTGAAGCCCAGGCCAACATCGGTCTGGAAGTCGCGGAAAAACTGGTCAAGTACAGCGACAACGGTACTTCGGTATCGTCCGTGAACTTCCCGGAAGTGGCCCTGCCGGCTCACCCTGGCAAGCACCGCCTGCTGCACATCCACGAAAACATTCCGGGCGTGCTCAGCGAGATCAACAAGGTCTTCGCCGAAAACGGCATCAACATCTCCGGTCAGTTCCTGCAGACCAACGAGAAGGTCGGCTACGTGGTAATCGACGTCGACGCCGAGTACTCGGACCTGGCGCAAGAGAAGCTGCAACACGTCAACGGCACCATCCGTAGCCGTGTGTTGTTCTGATCACGACCTGAGCGACAAAAAAGGGAGCCTACGGGCTCCCTTTTTCATTCACGCCACAACGTTACTTGACGTTGACGGTGATCTTCTTGGAAACGATCGGCGGATCGAACGGCATGTGGTTGCTATCGCCCAGTTCGAGCTGCAAGGTGTGCTTGCCCGGCGTGAGCGTTATTTCAGCCTGGGTCTGCGCACCGCCGAAATGCAGGTGGTTGGCATCCTTGGGGATCGGCGCACCGGCGGCTGGCAGTTCATCGACGTCAATCAGCACGTGGTGATGACCGGTGTTCTTGGTGGGATCGCCCGCCGGAGCCAGGGCAATGTTCTCGACCGCGAACTTGACGACGACAGTCTGTGGAATCGTCGCACCGTCCTCGGGAGAAACAATGGACACTTCGGCGCCCTTCGGAGCCGGCGTTGCCGCACTGGCCAGCACTGAAACACCCATCAACAGGCCAGCCAAAGCAGCACGTGACATAAAGGTTTTCATTCTCTTCTCCAGTTTTTCCGTAAAATCCGCGTGACCATGACAACTTCATGGCCAATTGTTGTCGAAGGCACTCGACAACCATAGCAAAGCGAGCCTGAATCAGAGGGTCGCGATAATAAATTCAAAGGAGTGACCATGCGCTTTCTGCCTGGCCTGATCTGCCTGCTACCCCTTTTGAGCCCGTTGGCTCACGCCGAACTGATTGATGACATCAACGACCGGGGTGAATTGCGCATTGCCGTTGAAGCCAATACCCCCCCGTTCAACTTCAAGGATGACGACAAGCTCACCGGCTTCGAAGTCGAACTGGGCCAACTGCTGGCAAGTGAGCTCGATGTCCGGGCCGACTTTGTCGTCACCGACGGCAGCGACCTGCTGACCGGCGTCGAAAGCGGCAAATACGACATCGCCATCAACCACATAGCAGTGACCCCGGATCTCAGGGATCGTTTCGACTTCAGCGAACCTTACGTTCAAACCCATGCGCAATTGATCGCGCAGAAAGAAGAGCCACGCTCCATTCTGCTGGTGCAGTCGCTGACAGAAGAGAAGCCCAAAACCAACCCGGCCGTGAGCCTGGCGATTCCGTTTCAGAAAGGTAATCCGGCGTTCCATGCCAGCCTGGAAAACGCCCTGCAGCGGATCAAGGATGACGGGAGATTGCACGCGCTGGAGCAGAAGTGGTTGGGGAAGGAAGCGGACCTGAAGTGAAAGCAAAACCTGTGGGAGCGGGCTTGCTCGCGAAAGCGTTGTGTCAGTCAACATATGTTGCAACTGACAGGGCCCCTTCGCGAGCAAGCCCGCTCCCACATGGGTTACAGGTTGGTGGCTAGACCAGCGCAGCCAATGCCTGCGCCGCTTGCGCCAACTCCAACTCACTGAACACCTGCACCCCATGGCGCTTGAGCAGCGCCGCCGTCACGCCCTCGCCGCGGACCTTCACGCCGCTGAACGTCCCGTCATAGGTCAGCAGATTGCCGCACGACGGGCTATTGGCCTTGAGGATGGCGATGCGGATGCCATGTTTTTGCACCAGTTCCAGTGCCTGATACGCCCCCGACAGAAACTGCGCACTGACGTCCTCGCCTTCGGTAGTGATCACCAACGCCTGGCCATCGAGGACTTGCGCGCCCTGCCCGCCTGGAATCTCCGCTGCCGCCCGAGGCGTCGGCAATCCACCGGCGACCTCCGGGCACAACGGCACGATCCGGCCCTCATCAAGCCACTGCTGAAGCTGATCGAACGGCCCGCTGGCCCCGCCGTCGTAACGAACCCGGTGGCCCAAAAGGCAACGGCTGACGAGAATTTTCCGCATGATCAGAACGGCTCGTTGCCGCGCCGACGAAACCAGCCGGTCAGCGACAGGCGATCGCGGGTCGCGGGCAAAACTTCGTGGGGGACTTCGCCGGAGAGAAACACCACCAGGCAGCCGCCGGTAGGCTGCACGTCGTGGACACGATCGTTATCGAGGTACATGCGCAACTGACCACCGTGTTCGGGAAGCCAGCCGTCATTGAGGTAAACCACCGCCGAAACCATGCGCCGGTCGTCATCGCGAAAGCGGTCGACATGCCTCAGGTAGAACGCCCCTGGCGGGTACATCGCAAAATGGCTTTCGAAATCCTCGAGGCCGAGAAACAGACCGCGATTGATTGCCTCGCGCAGGCTGTCCATCAGACTCAGGTAGCTGTCGCACGCCTCGGCCTGGCCGGGGTCGATCCACTGGATATGGTCGCCACGAATCCCTTCGCGGATCTCCGATGACGGCCCACGGCCCACTGCGGCCGGAGCCAGTTCACCCTCGGCAGCACGTTTGCGACACTCGGCCGCCAGCGCCCGGGTCAGATCCAGCGGCAGGAAAATATTCTGCTGCGACCAGCCGTGTTCGGCCAGGTCGTCGACGATTCGTAACAGCAGCGGGTGATCAGAGGATATTTGCATGGCGCGCATAGTATTCCTGTGCCCGGAAATCCGACAGAGCCGCGCAGCGGGTTGATACGAATTCTCGACAAGTACCGATACCCCACGGAGAATAGTCGCCTGCTGAGTGGAGTCCCTATGCGCCGTTTGCTTTTATCACTGCTGATGTTCTGCGTTTTGCCCGCCTGGGCAGACGGCCACGACCAGTTGTACAAGGTCGCCGGCTGGCCGGAACAACGCGCGCATTTCAGCGACGCCCTCTCGGCTGCTCAACAACGCTACCAGGGCAGCCTGCCTCCGGCGGTGTTTCAGGCACTGGTCAGCAATAGCAATCAGCGTTTTGCCGCCCAGGCCGTGGACCAGCGCGCCGAAGCGCAATTGCGCAAAAATCTCGCCGATCCCAAACCCGCGCTGACGTTTTTCCAGTCGCCCCTGGGCAAGAAAATTGTCGCCGCCGAGCTGCTGGCGACCCGCCGCGACCAACTGGCCAAAAACGCCAAGGGTCTGCCGAAGATGCAGGCCAGCGACAGCCGCCTGCTGATCATCGGCCATTTGGCACAAGCGCTGCCCGCACGCGAGGCCGGCGCGGAAGTCAGCCTGGCGATTGCCGGCGTTGCCGCCGACAGTTTGAGTTCGATGATCCCGGGGTTGCTGGGTGCCGGTCAGGCTCAGGGCATGCTCAACGGCCAGCGCCAGCGCCTGATGGACCAGATCGGCAGCGACCTGAACAACACGCTGCTGTATGTCTATCGCGAGCTGTCGGATGAAGAGCTGGAGGAGTTCGCGACCTTTGCCGAATCGACGCAAGGCCAGGCTTATTATCAAGCGGCGCTGGCGGCGATTCGGGCGGGGTTGGCGGTGGGGCAGAGCAATTCAAACCTGACCCAGTGAACTTCGCTGTCAGATAGATCGCCTTCGCGAGCAAGCCCGCTCCCACAGTGGATCTGAGTACGCCGGCCCATTGTGGGAGCGGGCTTGCCCGCGAAAGGGCCGGAACAGGCGCTAGAGATTCCGCCCCTTGATCCGCTTGGTCAAAAACCCGAAATACTCCGTTCGCATCACCAACGTCTCATTCGCCAGATGATGCCGCGCCTCGGGCAGCATCAACACCTGCGGCCGATCAAACTTGCTCCGCAACACCTCCAGGTTGTGCTCCCAATCCACCGTCATGTCGGCCTGCCCCTGCACGATCAGCGGCCGACGGCTACTCATGGGCGCTGCCTCGATGCGTTTGATCCAGCGCGCCAACGCCCCCACCCAGGCGGTCGGCAGACGCAGCGGCTGCAACGGATCGGCTTGCAGGAACGGCAAAAATGCCGGGTCGTTGGAGTTCTCGCTGAAGCGCCGGGCGATGGCTTTGACGAAAGGCTTGAGCACGTAGTAACTCAGCTGCGACCAACCCCACGCCCGCGGCCGCACCAGCGGCGACAACAGAATCACCTGCCCCTGGGCCGGGCTGCTCGCCCCCGCATTCAACACATGATCGATCACGATTGCCCCACCGGTACTCTGCCCACACAGGTGCCACGGTTGCGGCAGGTCAAGGGATTGCGCCTCACTGAACAAGCCTTGCAAGGTGTCCTGGTACTCGGCGAAATCCTTGATGCTGGCCCGCTCGCCACTGGACAGCCCATGCCCCGGCAAGTCGCAGGCAATCACCGCGAAGCCCTGGTCCAGCGCCCACTCGATCACATGCCGGTAGAGCCCGGTGTGGTCGTAGAAACCGTGGATGACAAATAGCGTCGCCTTGGCTCGCTCGGGCCACCAGAACTGGCTGACCAGTTCATATCCATCGACCTCGAATCGCCCAAGGCCACTGCGCACCTGACGCGGCGCGAAATCCAGCCCGTAGAATCGCTGGTAGGCCTGCGCCTGCGCCGACAACGGCTGCCCGGCCGCCAATGGCAGCAGACTTGCACGTAGAAGATCAGGGTCGAAAGTAGCCGGCATGGACGATTCCAGAACGTGAAACAGACTTTATAGGCCTGCGATATTCTTCTGTCGCGGCAAGCATGGCAAGCTAGCCGACCTTCGAGGATCGAACCGATGCGCCCGCCCTTTCGCGCCACATTGTTTGCCAGCCTGCTCGCCGTGGTGTGTGCCGGCGTCTTGTGGGCGGCGTACGACTGGTTCCAGGGGCGTTACCTGCGGGCGTTCAGCGAGCACACGGCGATGTTTTCCGGCGATCCGCTGCGCCTTCCCGAAGCTCTCGCCGGCCCTGGCGCCATCCGCCTGGTGCATTTCTGGGACCCGGCCTGCCCGTGCAATGTCGGCAATCAACAACACCTGACCGAACTGGTCGAGCGCTATGTCCCCCATGGCGTGGAATTCTATGCCGTGCAGAAACCCGGCAGCCACGGCCAGTTGCCGAGCACCTTGAGCAGCCTCAAATCCATCGACATCCTGCCCGGTTCCGAACAGATCCCCGCCAGCCCGGCCGTGGCGATCTGGGACCGCAGCGGCAAACTGGCGTACTTCGGCCCCTACAGCGAAGGCCTGACCTGCAACTCCAGCAACAGTTTTATCGAGCCCATCCTGCAAGCGCTGGATGAGGGGCGTGCAGTGAGTGCAACCCACACACTGGCGGTGGGTTGTTACTGCCCGTGGCCTGTCGATCCAGCGAAATAGGCAAAGAGGCGCCCATACGAATCCCTCCTACGGGCGATGCGCCAGATTGGTGCTGCGTGTTACACAGTGCCCTCAGGAATCACAATAACAACAAGGAGTCGCCATGAAACGCAGCCTGACCGCTCTCGCTCTGTTGATCGTCGTGCTGGCCGCCGGGGCCGGCTGGTATCTCTACAGCAAGCAGCCGTCACGCCAGGGCATGGTCGAACTGCAACACCTGCAAGGTTCCGTCAGCGTGCGCTACGACGAGCGTGGTGTTCCGCACATTCGCGCCGAGAACGAAACCGACCTGTACCACGCGCTCGGCTACGTGCATGCCCAGGACCGCCTGTTCCAGATGGAAGTCCTGCGGCGCCTGGCCCGTGGCGAACTGGCCGAAGTGCTCGGACCGAAGCTGCTCGACACCGACAAACTGATGCGCAGCCTGCGCATTCGCGAACGCGCCGAAACCTATTTCGCGAACCTCGACAAACAGTCGCCCTCCTTCATCGCCATGCAGGCCTATCTGGACGGCATCAACCAGTATCAGGACAGCCACGCCAAACCTGTGGAGTTCGATGTGCTGGGCATTCCAAAACGCCCGTTCACCGCTCAGGACACCATCAGCATCGCCGGCTACATGGCCTACAGTTTTGCCGCGGCCTTTCGTACCGAACCCTTGCTGACATTCGTGCGCGATCAACTGGGCGCCGAATACCTGAACATCTTCGATCTCGACTGGCAGCCCAAGGGCGTGCTCAACGGGACCGGTACCCCCTTGGCCAGCGCCGATTGGAAAGACCTCAATGCCCTCGCCCGCCTGAGCGAACAGGCCTTGGCCGACAACGGCCTGCCACAGTTCGAGGGCAGCAACGCCTGGGCCGTCGCGGGCAGCCGGACACAAAGCGGCAAGCCGTTGCTGGCGGGCGATCCGCATATCCGTTTTTCCGCGCCGTCGGTGTGGTACGAAGCGCACCTCTCGGCGCCGGGATTCGAACTCTACGGCCACTATCAGGCCCTGATGCCGTTCGCCTCCCTGGGCGTGAACCGCGACTTCGGCTGGAGCATCACCATGTTCCAGAACGACGACCTCGATCTGATCGCCGAGAAGGTCAACCCGGACAACCCCAATCAGGTCTGGTATCGCGGCAAGTGGGTAGACATGACGACCAGCGAGCAACAGATCGCGGTCAAGGGCCAGGCACCGGTAACGCTGGTGCTGCGCCAGTCGCCCCACGGCCCGATCGTCAACGATGCCTTGGGCAGCGGCGTTGGGAAAACACCGATTGCCATGTGGTGGGCGTTTCTCGAAAGCCAGAACCCGATCCTGGAAGGCTTCTACCAGCTCAATCGCGCCGATACCCTGGCCAAGGCCCGGGGCGCCGCGGCAAAGATCCAGGCCCCGGGCCTGAACGTTGTCTGGGCCAATGCCAAGGGCGACATCGGCTGGTGGGCGGCGGCACAATTGCCTAAACGTCCGGCGGGGGTACGCCCGTGGTTCATCCTCGACGGCAGCACTGCCGAGTCGGACAAGGATGGTTTCTACCCGTTCAGTGCCAACCCCCAGGAAGAAAACCCGGCGCGGGGCTACATCGTCTCGGCCAACTTCCAGCCGGTGTCACCGACCGGCATGGAGATTCCCGGCTATTACAACCTCGCCGATCGTGGCCAGCAGCTCAATCGCCAGCTCAGCGACAAAGCGGTCAAATGGGACCTGGAAAACAGCCAGAAGCTGCAACTGGGTACCACCACAGCCTACGGCCCGCGCCTGTTGGCACCGCTGCTGCCAGTGTTGCGCGAAGTGGTGAGCGATCCCGCCGAACTCGAAATGGTGGAGCAACTGGCCCAGTGGAAAGGCGATTACCCGCTCGACTCCACCAGCGCCACGCTGTTCAACCAGTTCCTGTTCAACCTGGCTGACGCGACGATGCGCGACGAACTGGGTAACGACTTCTTCGAAACGCTGCTTTCGACCCGGGTGATCGACGCCGCGCTCCCCCGCCTGGCCGCCACTGCCGATTCGCCGTGGTGGGACAACCGCAACACCCTCGGCAAGGAAACCCGCGCCGATACGATCAAGGCTGCATGGCAGGCCTCCATTGCCCACCTCAAGACCACGCTCGGTCCGGACTTTACGCAATGGCAGTGGGGCAAGGCGCACACCCTGACCCATGGCCATCCGTTGGGGCAACAGAAGCCGCTGGACCTGGTCTTCAATGTCGGCCCCTTCGCCGCACCCGGCACCCACGAAGTGCCGAACAACCTCTCGGCGAAGATCGGCCCGGCTCCCTGGCCTGTCACCTACGGCCCTTCGACCCGACGCCTGATCGACTTCGCCGACCCGGCCCACAGCCTGACCGTCAACCCGGTGGGCCAGAGCGGCGTACTGTTCGACAGTCACTATGATGATCAGGCCGAGGCTTACATCGAGGGGATGTATTTCCAGGCGCACCTCAATGATGAGGAAGTCACGGCCAATACCCGCAGTACGTTGAAGCTATTGCCGGCGCGGGCTGCACCCTAGATTTGTTGCTGGCTGGACCGGCCCCTTCGCGAGCAAGCCCGCTCCCACAGTTGAAATGCATTCCCCTGTGGGAGCGGGCTTGCTCGCGAAGAGGCCCGAAAGAACGACACAAGGCTTCAAACCATCGCCGCAAAATTCAACCTGAACTGCTGCGGCGTCACCCCCAGCCTGCGATTGAACACACTGCGCATGTGCTGGGCATCGCGAAAACCGCATTGATAGGCCACGGTCTTGAGCGGCGCACGCGTGCTTTCGAGCATCACCCGCGCTGCATCGACCCGTGCACGCTCGACGAACTCGGCCGGGGTGATTTTCGCTTCCTTGGCAAACACCCGGGAAAAATTGCGCGCACTCATGTTGGCGGCGTTGGCCAGGTCGGCAATGGCCAAGTCACCGGTCAGGTTGGCCAGCACATAATGCTGGACCATCGCCACCGCCGAAGTCGCTTCGGCGTGCGGCGTGAGGAACGGGCTGAACTGCGATTGCCCGCCCGAACGCTGGGTGAACACCACCAGCCGCTTGGCGACATTCAGCGCCACTTCCGGCCCGTGATCCCGGCCCAATAGATACAAGGACAGATCGATACCCGCAGTGACCCCCGCCGAGGTGAACAGCTCGCCGTCCTCAACATACAGTCGATCCGCTTCCACCCGGGACGAGGGACACAGCGCCGCCAGATCCGCTGCGTCCTGCCAATGCGTGGTGACCGTGCGCCCCTCCAGCAACCCGGCCCGGGCGAGCACGAAGGCGCCATTGCAAATCGAACCAAAGCGCTGCGCCCGCCCGCAGGCATCGCGCAGCCAGGTGTCGAATGCCACACCGAAACTCATGAACGGCAACTGCGGCCCGCCGGCCACCAGTAGCAAGTCGTACGCCTCCAGCGCTTCGCTGAAATGTCGATGGGCGTTGAGTGAAAGGCCGTTGGAGCACGCCATCATCCCGCGTTCGACGCCGATCACCTCCAGACGATAGTGGTCCTGTGGGGCAAGAAAGCGATTGGCCTCGGCAAACACATCCATGGGGCCGGTGACGTCCAGTGACTGGACGCCAGCGAACACCACGATGGCTACGGTTTTACTCATGGTTCGGAACGCCTCTGATGGCATTGAATTGCAATGCATACCTGTAGGAGCGAGCTTGCTCGCGATGGTCGTCAACGATAACGATGGGTGCCTGACACCCCGCGGCGCTCTCAGGTTCATCGCGAGCAGGCTCGCTCCTACAGGGTCTGCATGCACCCTAGCCAATCGGCATCCAACAAGCGAGGTTGGCGCGATATGCACGCTCATTGGCCGGGATCGCAGCCATTGATCGATTGTCCGGTTTCGGGGGTCGGAACAGACTTGAACCCTCAGCGCCGCCGCGGCGCTCTCCCTGAGGAAACGCCCATGAGCACCAGCATCGCCGGTATCAAGATCCCCGACAGCACTTTGGCGCGGGCCGCCACCGACTACATCCGCGACATCGAATCCGACCTGCTTTACCACCACTCGCGCCGGGTATTCCTGTTCGGTGCATTGAGCGGCGAACGCAAGCAACTGGCCTACAACCCCGAGCTGCTGTACATCGGCGCGATGTTCCATGATGTCGGCCTGGTGCAAGGTCATCGCAGCGACAACGAGCGCTTCGAAGTCGATGGCGCCAATGCGGCAGCGGCGTTTCTCAAGCCTTACGGGCTGAGCGACGACGATATCGAACAGGTCTGGCTATCGATTGCCCTGCACACCACACCGGGCGTGCCCCGGCACTTGCGACCCACCGTGGCGCTGGTCACGGCAGGGGTCGAGATGGACGTACTGGGCATGGACTACGCAGCGTTTTCCACCGTGCAGCGTGAAGCGGTGGTGCATGCGCATCCACGGGGCGAGGGGTTCAAGGAGTGCATCATCTGTGCGTTTGCCGATGGCTTGCGTCATCGCCCGCAGACCACGTTCGGCAATGTGAAGACCGATGTGCTGATGGATCAGGAGCCGGGGTTCAAGCCGATGAACTTTGTCGAAGTCATTCGCAAATCCCCTTGGGTTGCATAAGCCCCCTGTAGGAGCCGGCTTGCTGGCGATGGTGTGTCAGTCGAAATCAATGTGACTGACACACCATCGCCAGCAAGCTGGCTCCTACAGTGGATTCGGGTTGATCACAAGATCGTGGTCAACCCGATTTCAGGCTTATGCCGCTTCCGGTGCCTGGGCGCGACGCACGTCCGGTTGCTTCCACGAATCGGCTGCCGCTTCTTCGATCGCTTGCTGGATCGCACGCTTGCGGCTTTCTTCGGCGCGACGGCTGAAGAACCAGACCAGGAAGGTCACGATAGACACCGCCAGCAGGATCAGGCTGGCCACGGCGTTGATCTCGGGTTTAACCCCCAGGCGAACCGCCGAGAACACTTCCATCGGCAAGGTCGTGGAACCCGGGCCGGACACGAAGCTCGCCAGCACCAGGTCATCGAGGGAGAGCGCGAAGGACATCATGCCGCCCGCTGCCAGCGACGGCGCGATCATCGGGATGGTGATCAGGAAGAACACCTTCCACGGTTTCGCACCGAGGTCCATGGCCGCTTCTTCGATGGACAGGTCCAGCTCACGCAAGCGCGCCGACACTACCACCGCCACATAGGCCGCACAGAACGTGGTGTGGGCGATCCAGATGGTGACGATACCGCGTTCCTGCGGCCAGCCAATCATCTGCGCCATGGCCACGAACAGCAGCAACAGCGACAGACCGGTGATCACCTCAGGCATTACCAGCGGCGCGGTGACCAGGCCACCGAACAGCGTACGGCCCTTGAAGCGGGTAATACGGGTCAGCACGAATGCCGCCAGCGTACCCAATGCCACCGCCGCCACCGCCGTGTAGCAGGCGATTTCCAGCGAGCGCACCACCGAGCCCATCAGTTGCGAGTTGTCGAGCAGGCCGACGTACCACTTGATCGACCAGCCACCCCACACCGTTACCAGCTTGGAGGCGTTGAACGAGTAGATCACCAGGATCAGCATCGGCAGGTAGATGAACAACAGACCCAGTACCAGCATCAGGCTGGAGAAACGGAAGCGCTTCATTCTTTACCCTCCATTTCCTTGGCCTGACTGCGGTTGAACAGAATGATCGGCACAATCAGGATCGCCAGCATCACCACCGCCAGGGCAGACGCCACCGGCCAGTCACGGTTGTTGAAGAACTCTTGCCAGAGCACTTTACCGATCATCAGGGTTTCCGGACCGCCGAGCAGTTCCGGGATCACGAACTCGCCCACCACCGGGATGAACACCAGCATGCAGCCGGCGATGATGCCGTTTTTCGACAGCGGCACGGTGATTTTCCAGAAGCTGTTGAAGGTGCTCGAACCCAGGTCCGATGCAGCTTCCAGCAGGCTCTGGTCATGCTTCACCAAGTTGGCGTACAGCGGCAGGATCATGAACGGCAGGTAGGAATAGACCACGCCGATGTAGACCGCCAGGTTGGTGTTGAGGATCTGCAGCGGTTCGTTGATCCAGCCCATGCTCATCAGGAAACCGTTGAGCAGGCCGTTGTTGCTGAGGATGCCCATCCACGCATAAACGCGGATCAGGATCGCGGTCCAGGTCGGCATCATGATCAGCAGCACCAGCACCGTTTGCATTTCCTTGCGTGCAACGGAGATGCCGTAGGCCATCGGGTAGCCGATCAGCAGGCAGAGGATGGTGCTGAACAACGCCATCTTCAACGAGCCGAGGTAAGCGGCGATGTACAGCTCATCACCGCCGAGCATCACGTAGTTGCCCAGGTTAAGCAGCAGCTGCAGCTTCTGTTCGGCGTAGCTGTAGATTTCGGTGTACGGCGGAATGGCCACGTCTGCTTCGGCGAAGCTGATCTTCAGAACGATGAAGAACGGCAGCATGAAGAACAGGAACAGCCAGATGAATGGAATGCCGATGACCACCTGACGGCCACCGGGAATTATTCGATTGAGACGGCGTTTGAATTTGCGCATGTTCATGAGCGAAGTACCACGCCGCTGTCGTCTTCCCAGTACACGTAGACCTGATCACCCCAGGTCGGACGCTGCCCGCGACGCTCGGCGTTGGCCACGAACGACTGCACCAGCTTGCCGCTTGGCAGTTCGACGTAGAACACCGAGTGGCCGCCGAGGTAGGCGATGTCATGCACCTTGCCGCTGGACCAGTTGTACTGGCAGGTCGGCATGTCGGCGGTGACCAGCAGTTTTTCCGGACGGATCGCGTAGGTGACCGACTTGTCCTGCACCGAAGTGCTGATGCCGTGACCGACGTAGATCTGGCGGTCCAGGTCTTTGCAGGTGATGGTTGCGTGGCCTTCGGCGTCGTCGATCACTTCGCCTTCGAAGATGTTTACGTTACCGATGAATTCGCAGACCAGGCGGCTGGTCGGGGTTTCGTAGATGTCGATCGGGCTACCGATCTGGGCGATCCAGCCCAGGTGCATGATCGCGATGCGCTCGGCCATGGTCATGGCCTCTTCCTGGTCGTGGGTCACCATGACGCAAGTCACGCCGACGCGCTCGATGATCTCGACCAGCTCCAGCTGCATTTGCGAACGCAGCTTCTTGTCCAGTGCGCCCATCGGTTCGTCGAGCAGCAGCAGTTTCGGACGCTTGGCCAGCGAACGGGCCAGGGCCACACGCTGACGCTGACCACCGGACAATTGATGCGGCTTGCGCTTGGCGTACTGGCTCATCTGTACCAGCTTGAGCATTTCGGCCACGCGGGCGTCGACTTCAGCGGCCGGGATCTTGTCCTGCTTGAGACCGAAGGCGATGTTCTGCGCCACGGTCATGTGCGGGAACAAAGCGTAGGACTGGAACATCATGTTGATCGGCCGCTCGTAGGGCGGCATGTCGGTGATGTCTACGCCATCGAGGAAGATCCGCCCCTCCGTAGGCCGTTCGAAACCTGCGAGCATGCGCAGCAAAGTGGACTTGCCCGATCCCGAACCGCCGAGCAGGGCGAAGATCTCGCCTTTCTTGATTTCCAGGGACACATCGTCCACCGCAATCGTCTCGTCGAACTTCTTCGTGACCCGGTCGATTTTGACCAGCACCTGTTTAGGTTGCTGGTCGCCCTCGAGGGCTTTCTTATAGGCGCCGGAGGCAACTGCCATTTACGAAACTCCCAGAAAAAAGAGTGCAGTTCGCTCAAGGTGAGCCAACCTGGATAATTTGAGCCTTGAAACTATTTACCCGTCTTGACCGTGGTCCAGCTGCGGGTCATCAAGCGTTGAACATTCGGCGGTAGCTCGATGGACACATAGGTCTTGTCGAGAACCTCTTGCGGTGGATAAACCGCTTCGTCGGTGCGAATGGACTGTTCCATCAGTTTGTCCGACCCCGGGTTAGGGTTGGCATAGCCGACGTAATCACTGACCTGGGCAATCACCTCAGGCTTCAGCAAATAGTTGATGAAGGCATGGGCCTCTTTGACGTTTTTCGAGTCCTTTGGAATCGCCAGCATGTCGAACCAGAGCGCGCCGCCCTCTTTTGGAATCGAGTAGGCGATGTTTACGCCCTTCTTGGCTTCTTCAGCACGGTGCTTGGCCTGGAAGATGTCGCCGGAGAAACCGATCGCCACGCAGATATCGCCGTTGGCCAGATCCGCGATGTACTTGGAGGAATGGAAGTAAGTCACGTAAGGGCGCACAGCGAGTAACTTGTCAGTGGCCTTTTTGTAATCGTCAGGGTTGGTGCTGTTGGCATTCAGGCCCATGTAATTGAGCACGGTCGGCATCATTTCATCGGCGGAGTCGAGGAACGCGACGCCACAGCTATGCAGCTTCTTGATGTTTTCCGGCTCGAACAACACACCCCAGGAGTCGATCTTGTCGATGCCCAGTACGGCCTTGACCTTGTCAACGTTGTAACCGATGCCGTTGGTGCCCCACAGGTACGGCACGGCGTACAGGTTGCCCGGATCGTTCTGCTCCAGGCGCTTGAGCAGCACCGGGTCGAGGTTCGAATAGTTCGGCAACTGCGATTTGTCGAGCTTCTGGAATGCCCCGGCCTTGATCTGTTTGCCAAGGAAGTGGTTCGACGGCACGACCACGTCGTAGCCGGTACGCCCGGCCAGCAGCTTGCCTTCCAGGGTTTCGTTGGAGTCGAAAACATCATAAACCGGCTTGATTCCGGTCTCTTTCTGGAAGTCGGCCAGAGTGGTCTCGCCGATGTAGTCCGACCAGTTATAAATATGCACGGTACCGGCTGCCTGGACACTGACAGCAATCGTCAGCCCGGCGCCAACCAGCATGGCATTGCGCAACAAAGAAAAAATAGGCACGTGGAGGTCCTCTAAAATTAGTTGGGCCAAAGTTGCCCCGCGTTACATGACAACCGTGGTTGCCCAGTAACAAAACCGGCGCGCAACTTACCCTCGAAAAACCGTTCCAGCAAAACTTTTATACAGTTACACCTGTGGGAGCGAGCCTGCTCGCGATGGTCGTCAACGATAACGATGGGTGCCTGACACCCCGCGGCGCTCTCAGGTTCATCGCGAGCAGGCTCGCTCCTACAGGTTAATTACTTATTTACCCGATTTGATCTTGGTCCAGCTGCGGGTCATGATCCGCTGGGTCGCGGCCGGCAAATCGGCAATCGCGTACAGCTTGGCCAGCACGTCCGCCGGCGGGTAAACGCCCGGATCGCTGGTGATGTCTTTGTCCACCAGTGGCGTGGCAGCCGCGTTACCGTTCGGGAAACGCACGGCGTTGGTGATTTCAGCCATGATTTCCGGCTTCTGCAGGAAGGTCATGAACTTGTAGGCGCCTTCGACGTTTTCGGCATCTTTAGGGATGGCGACCATGTCGTAGAAGCTGCCTGCACCTTCTTTCGGAATGTTGTAGCTGACTTTCACCTTGTCACCGGCTTCGGCGGCGCGGGACTTGGCCTGGTAGATGTCACCCGAGTAACCCACGGCCACGCAGATGTTGCCGTTGGCGAGGTCGGAGATGTACTTGGACGAGTGGAAGTAGGCGATCGAAGGCCGGACCTTCATGATCAGCGCTTCAGCCTTGTCGATGTCTTCTTTCTTCTGGCTGTCGGTTGGCAGGCCCAGGTAGTGCAGCGCCACCGGAATCATCTCGGTTGGCGAGTCCAGCAGGCTGATACCGCACGATTTCAACTTGGCGGCGTTTTCCGGCTTGAAGATCAGGTCCCAGGAATCGACCGGTGCGTCGGCACCCAGTGCTGCCTTGACCTTCTCGGCGTTGAAGCCGATACCGATCGAACCCCACATGTACGGGAAGGCGTGTTCGTTACCCGGGTCGCTCACCGAAACGGCCTTGAGCAGGTCGGTGTTCAGGTTTTTCCAGTTAGGCAGCTTGGACTTGTCCAGCTTCTGGTAAACGCCGGCCTTGATCTGCTTGGCCAGGAAGTTGTTCGACGGTACAACGATGTCGTAACCGGACTTGCCTGCCAGCAGTTTGGCTTCCAGGGTTTCGTTGCTGTCGAAGACGTCGTAGACAACCTTGATGCCCGACTCGTCTTCAAACTTCTTGATGGTGTCCGGTGCAATGTAGTCGGACCAGTTGTACACGTGCAGTACTTTGTCATCGGCCTGAACCGCGCCCGCCATCAACCCCATCAGCGACATGGCAAGGAGAGTCTTGCCAGCGAGCTTTTTACCTAGTGCCTTCATGCGTAATGCTCCAAATTTTTCTTTTTTGAACCACTTGTTCAGCGACCGAACCCGGGCAACTGGAACCGCGGCTAGTCTGGCAAGATCCACATCGGTCTTTCAAGGAACGGCCACGCTTTCTGACAGCGCTGAGCGAAAGTAGCTGTTTTGATACAAACCCCAGCAACTCACGCTCAGAGCCTAGCACTTAGCCCTGCAGTGCACTCAGGGTCAGGTCAAGACACTTGCGAGCTTTGGTTACCAGCTCATCGATTTCCGCCGGTGTGATCACCAGTGGCGGAGCGATGATCATGGTGTCGCCGACCGCGCGCATGATCAGGCCGTTGTCGAAGCAGAACTGACGGCAGATCATGCCGACGCCCTTGCCTTCGTAACGCTTGCGCGTGGCCTTGTCCTGAACCAGTTCGATGGCCCCCAACAGACCCACCCCACGAACTTCACCCACCAGCGGGTGATCGTTCAGTTCCCGCAGACGCTTTTGCAAATACGGTGCCGTTTCTGCATGAACGCGTTCGATAATCTTCTCGTCGCGCATGATGCGGATGTTTTCCAGCGCCACCGCAGCGGCGACCGGGTGACCGGAGTAGGTAAAGCCGTGGTTGAAGTCGCCGCCCTCGTTGAGCACATCCACCACTTCGTCACGCACGATCAGGCCACCCATCGGGATGTAGCCCGAGGTCAGGCCCTTGGCGATAGTCATCATGTCGGGCTTGAGGTCGTAGAAATCGGCACCGAACCACTCGCCGGTACGACCGAAACCGCAAATCACTTCGTCAGCCACGAACAGGATGTCGTACTTGGCAAGGATTTCCTTGATGCGCGGCCAGTAGGTGTCTGGCGGAATGATCACGCCGCCAGCACCCTGGATCGGCTCGGCAATAAAGGCACCGACGTTGTCGACGCCGACTTCCAGAATCTTTTCTTCCAGCTGGTTGGCCGCCCATACACCGAACTCTTCCGGGGTCATGTCGCCGCCTTCGGCGAACCAGTACGGCTGGGAAATGTGGACGATACCCGGGATCGGCAAGTCGCCCTGTTCGTGCATGTAGGTCATGCCGCCCAGGCTCGCGCCGGCCACGGTGGAACCGTGATAGCCGTTCTTGCGGCTGATGATGACTTTCTTGTTCGGCTGGCCCTTGATCGCCCAGTAGTGACGAACCATGCGCAGCATGGTGTCGTTGCCTTCGGAACCGGAACCGGTGAAGAACACGTGGTTCATGCCTTCAGGTGCGATGTCGGCGATGGCCTTGGCCAACTCCAGTACCGGTGGATGCGCGGTCTGGAAGAACAGGTTGTAGTAAGGCAACTCGCGCATCTGTTTGCTGGCGGCATCGGCCAGTTCATCGCGACCATAACCAATCGCGACACACCACAAGCCGGCCATACCGTCGAGGATCTTGTTGCCTTCGCTGTCCCAGAGGTAAACACCCTTGGCGCTGGTGATGATCCGCGGGCCTTTCTCTTTCAGCTGTTTGAAGTCGCTGAACGGAGCCAGGTGGTGATCATTGCTCAAGGTTTGCCATTCACGGGTTTGCGGATTGTTGCTGGTCATACGAATCTCCTAAAAAAATCAGGTGAAAGCACCGCCAGGCAGCGGCGGTGCCCGGCGCATCAGACGGCAAAGAGCAGGAATTCCCTTTCCCACGAACTGATGACGCGCTTGAAGTTTTCATGCTCGGCCCGCTTGACCGCGACGTAGCCAGTGATGAAATTCTTGCCGAGGTAACGCTCGATGGTCGCGCTGTTTTCCATGCGTTCCAGCGCGTCCTCGATAGTCAGCGGCAGGCGCAGGTTGCGGCGTTCATAACCACGCCCCACCACCGGCGCACTCGGGTTCAGGCCTTCGACCATGCCGATGTAACCGCAGAGCAGGCTCGCGGCAATCGCCAGGTACGGGTTGGCGTCTGCGCCCGGCAGGCGGTTTTCCACCCGACGGTTCTGCGGCCCCGCATCGGGTACCCGCAGGCCCACGGTGCGGTTCTCTTCGCCCCACTCCACGTTCACCGGCGCCGAAGTGTCCGGCAGGAAGCGGCGGAACGAGTTCACGTTCGGAGCGAACAGCGGCAACAGCTCGGGAATGAGTTTCTGCAGGCCACCGATGTGGTGCAGGAACAACTGGCTCATGGTCCCGTCTTCATTGGAGAAGATGTTCCTGCCGGTCTCGATGTCGATGATGCTCTGGTGCAAGTGCATGGCACTGCCCGGCTCGCCGGTCATCGGCTTGGCCATGAAGGTCGCAGCGACGTTGTGCTTGAGCGCGGCCTCGCGCATGGTGCGCTTGAACACCAGGATCTGGTCGGCCAGGGACAGGGCATCGCCGTGACGGAAGTTGATTTCCATCTGCGCGGTGCCGTCCTCGTGGATCAGCGTATCGAGGTCAAGGTCCTGCAGTTCACACCAGTCGTAGACGTCTTCGAACAGCGGATCGAATTCGTTCGCCGCTTCGATGGAGAACGACTGGCGACCGGTTTCCGGGCGACCGGAGCGGCCGATCGGCGGCTGCAACGGGTAGTCAGGGTCGTCACTGCGTTTGGTCAGGTAAAACTCCATTTCCGGCGCCACGATCGGCTGCCAGCCTTTGTCGGAATAGAGTTTCAGGACTTTCTTGAGCACGTTACGCGGCGACAACTCGATCGGGTTGCCTTGCTTGTCGTAGGAATCGTGGATGACGATGGCGGTCGGCTCGATGGCCCACGGCACCAGGTACACCGCGCTCTGGTCGGGGCGGCAGATCATGTCGATGTCGGCCGGGTCGAGCAGTTCGTAATAGATGTCGTCTTCGACGTAATCGCCGGTCACGGTCTGCAACAGCACGCTTTCTGGCAGGCGCATGCCTTTTTCGGCGATGAATTTGTTGGTCGGCGAAATCTTGCCCCGGGTAATCCCGGTCAAGTCGGCGATCATGCATTCGACTTCTGTGATCTTGTGGTTTTTCAACCAATCGGTGAGCTGGTCGAGGTTGTTACTCATAAATGCCTCTAGGCTTGAGTTGTCTGACCCTTTTAAGGTCAGGCGTTGTTTGACGCGTCGGCGTCGCGTTGTAGAGCGTTTCAGCAGCAGGTTAGCGTGTTTGCCGACACGGCTGCAGACGCCGGGCGTGCAGAATCGCGAGCGGTGCCCTGAACAAAGGTCAGGCCGCTATTGTGAATCGGTTCTATATTGAATGGAGTAACCGTAATGGGGGTGCCATCGCGACCGTCCAGAATATCGGACGGGGACGGTCGAACCGTCAGGGACGGAAGGATCACCGACGCCGCTGAGGCCACGGAGCGGACGGACGTGTCATCACTGATGTGATAAACATGCCGACCGACCTGTCTTGAGCAGTCGATGATGCCGATTATCGGCAGGCGAGACATGAAGCACCCCGGTATTATTGCTGTTATGGGTTTGATTCGAGCTTAGCCTTGTTCATTTTTTTACACAACACCCCCGTAAAAAATACAACACGGCCCGCTCAAGCCTGCGGGCGCCATAGAGGCCAAGGGCATAAAAACGCCCCAAAGTGCCTCAAAAAAGCCACACGGGCGCTTTTTTAGGGCAAAAAAGGCCTCGCTTGACTTCGGCATGCCGTTCGGGTTGACTGAAACCAGAAAAGATCAATGATTGATATTTTTAACAACAAAGGTGTTGCATCATGTCGGTACCCCCGCGTGCCGTTCAGCTTAACGAAGCGAACGCGTTCCTTAAGGAACATCCTGAGGTTCTGTACGTTGACCTTCTGATTGCGGATATGAATGGTGTGGTGCGCGGCAAGCGCATCGAACGCACCAGCCTCCACAAGGTTTACGAGAAAGGCATCAACCTGCCGGCCTCTCTATTTGCTCTGGATATCAACGGCTCGACGGTGGAAAGCACCGGCCTGGGCCTGGACATCGGTGATGCTGACCGAATCTGCTATCCAATTCCCGATACCCTATGCAACGAGCCATGGCAGAAGCGCCCGACCGCGCAACTGTTGATGACCATGCACGAACTCGAAGGCGAGCCATTCTTCGCCGACCCGCGTGAAGTGCTGGCCAACGTGGTACGCAAGTTCGACGAAATGGGCCTGACTATCTGCGCCGCGTTCGAACTGGAGTTCTACCTGATCGACCAGGAGAACGTGAACGGTCGTCCGCAACCACCTCGCTCGCCGGTTTCCGGCAAACGTCCGCACTCGACTCAGGTCTACCTGATCGACGACCTCGACGAATACGTCGACTGCCTCCAGGACATTCTGGAAGGTGCCAAAGAGCAAGGCATTCCGGCCGACGCCATCGTCAAGGAAAGTGCCCCGGCGCAGTTCGAAGTGAACCTGCACCACGTGGCTGACCCGATCAAGGCCTGCGACTATGCGGTCCTGCTCAAGCGCCTGATCAAGAACATCGCCTACGACCATGAAATGGACACCACCTTCATGGCCAAGCCTTATCCAGGCCAGGCGGGCAATGGTCTGCATGTCCATATCTCGATTCTCGATAAAGATGGCAAAAACATTTTTGCCAGTGAGGATCCCGAGCAGAACGCCGCACTGCGTCACGCGATCGGCGGTGTGCTCGAGACCCTACCGGCGCAGATGGCTTTCCTCTGCCCGAACGTCAACTCCTACCGTCGTTTCGGCGCACAGTTCTACGTGCCGAACTCGCCGTGCTGGGGCCTGGACAACCGTACCGTAGCGATTCGCGTGCCTACCGGCTCTGCCGATGCCGTGCGCATCGAACACCGCGTGGCCGGCGCCGATGCCAACCCGTACCTGCTGATGGCTTCGGTATTGGCCGGCGTGCACCACGGGCTGACCAACAAGATCGAGCCTGGCGCTCCGGTCGAAGGCAACAGCTACGAACAAAACGAGCAGAGCCTGCCGAACAACCTGCGCGATGCACTGCGTGAGTTGGACGACAGCGAAGTCATGGCCAAGTACATCGATCCGAAATACATCGATATCTTCGTGGCCTGTAAAGAGAGCGAGCTGGAGGAGTTCGAACACTCCATCTCCGACCTCGAGTACAACTGGTACCTGCATACCGTTTAAGCGGTTGCAGTAGTGAACAAACGCCGCCGGCCTCACAGCCTGCGGCGTTTTTTTTGCTCGCCATTTGTTACGGAATGCTGATTAGCAGAACCAAAGAAATCTCCTACAGATTCGTCAGACACCAACTACATCTGCCCCCCTGACCACAACCTCACACTCCGGACGCCGGGATTCTTCCCGTTTTCCTACCCGTGTGTGAGTACGACAATGAAAAAACAGTTATTGGGCGCAACCATCACTCTGGTCATCGCCGGTATGTGCTCGACTGCCTGGGCAACAGCCGGTGACACGGCTGCATGGAGCTATTCTGCCCCCACCGGTCCGCAAAACTGGGGTGAACTGAAAAGCGAGTACAGCCTCTGCTCATCGGGCAAGACACAGTCGCCTATCGATATTCGGGACGTGATCAAGACTGACGCTCAGACGCTGAACGTTGCTTATCAGCCAAGCACAGCCAAAGTGTCGAACAACGGCCATACCATTCAGGTAACGCCGGTCGACGCCGGAGGCATCACCCTGGAATCCGGTCACTACTCGTTCGTGCAAATGCATTTTCATACGCCGAGTGAAGAAATGATCCAGGGACGTACCTATCCTCTGGACGCGCATCTGGTTCACCGCAACCCTGCAGGCGAACTGGCCGTGGTCGCCCTGCTGTTTGAAGAGGGTGCACACAATCCGACCCTGGAGCCAATCCTGGCAGCCATGCCCAAGCACGCGGGCGGCAGTGCGCAGCTGGACACGGTAGACATTGCGCAACTGCTACCTGCGAACCTCAACGCCTATTTCTATATGGGCTCCCTGACAACCCCGCCTTGCACCGAAGGCGTGCGCTGGAATGTGCTGACCACTGCAGTGCAACTGTCGCGAGCGCAACTGGAGGCGTTCCAGGCGCTGTATCCAATGAATGCACGCCCGGTTCAACCCTTGAACGAGCGGAGTGTGCACGTTGGTGGCTAAGCGGTCTTGATCGCCAGGCTGGGCAGCGGAGCCCATACAGACAAGGTGCCACCTGCCTCGTACAATGCCCGCTGCCCCGCAGGAGACTTCCATGACACGCGTTGCCAGCCCCCGCAAACCCCGCGCCCGCAGCCAGGCACGGATCGATTCGATACTCGATGCGGCCCGCACATTGCTGGCGGCTGAGGGCGTGGCCAGTCTGTCGATCTACAGCGTCGCCGAGCGCGCGGAGATTCCGCCCTCCTCGGTCTACCATTTCTTCGCCAGCGTGCCGGCGTTACTGGAGGCGTTGACCGCCGACATCCACGCCGCCTTCCGCGCCTGCCTGCAAGCCCCCATCGATCACCATGCCTTGAACGGCTGGCGCGATCTGTCGCGGTTGGTGGAACAACGCATGCTGGACATCTATGCAGAGGACGCCGCCGCCCGCCAACTCATCCTGGCCCAGCACGGCCTGACCGAAGTCACCCAGGCCGACCGCCAGCACGACATCGAACTGGGCGACTTGATGCACAAGCTGTTCGACCATCACTTCGAACTGCCGAAATTGCCAAGTGATGTAGATGTGTTCGCCCTGGCGATGGAGCTGGGCGACCGGGTGTATGCGCGCTCGGTGCAGCAGCACGGGCAGATTACGCCGCGCATGGCCGAGGAAGGGATGCGGGTATTTGATGCTTATGTGGGGTTGTATTTGCCACCGTATTTGCCCAAGCGCAGCCATCCAGCCTGAGATGTTTGTTGGCCTCTCCGGCCTCTTCGCGAGCAAGCCCGCTCCCACATTTGGAATGCATTCCCTTGTGGGAGCGGGCTTGCTCGCGAAGGTCGCGCCGCGAATCTCGCTGATACACACCCACAAAAACCCCCGAAGGGCTCACACCCTTCGGGGTTGTTGTTTACGCATGAGCCTTACAACTTGGCGATCGACACCTCGGTGGATTTCACAAACGCGATCACTTCACTGCCGACCGCCAGTTCCAGCTCTTTCACCGAGCGCGTGGTGATCACCGAAGTGACGATGCCGGACGCGGTCTGTACGTCGATTTCCGACAGCACGTCGCCGAGGACGATTTCCTTGATGGAGCCTTTGAACTGGTTGCGAACGTTGATGGCCTTGATAGTCATGATGTTGATTCCTGTCGTGGGATAAGACTTGAGTTATTGAGCCCAACGCAATTGCGTGGGCAAGGGTGAAACAGGTTCCGGTTCCGGCGGCTGGCCGGGCAGCGCCAGCACGCGATTGAGCACTTCGGTTTCCAGCGCCGCCAGCCGATGGGAACCACGCACCCGAGGGCGCGGCAGTTCCACGTGCAGGTCGAGGCCGACTTCGCCGTCTTCGATCAGGATCACCCGATCGGCAATCGCTACTGCTTCGCTGACGTCGTGGGTCACCAGCATCACCGTGAAGCCGTGCTGTTGCCAGAGTCGTTCGATCAGTTGCTGCATTTCAATTCGGGTCAGGGCATCCAGCGCACCCAAGGGTTCGTCGAGCAACAGCAGGCGCGGCTGGTGAATCAACGCACGGGCCAAAGCCACGCGTTGCTTCTGTCCACCGGATAGCGCTGCCGGCCACTCGTTGGCGCGATCGGCCAAGCCCACCGCTTCCAACGCTTCAAGCGCTTGCGGCCGCCAGTTACCCTTGAGGCCCAGGCCGACGTTGTCGATGATCTTTTTCCAGGGCAGCAAACGCGCTTCCTGGAACATCAGCCGCGTGTCTTCCCGCGCCTCACTCAATGGTGCGGCACCGGCGAGCAATTCACCGCTCGTGGGCTGGTCGAGGCCGGCGAGCAATCGCAGCAAGGTACTTTTGCCGCAACCACTGCGACCCACCACGGCGACAAACTGGCCAGCCGGAATGTGCAGGTCGATCTCGCGCAGCACCTGCCGCGAGCCAAAGGTTTTTTGCAGCTTGCGCACCGCCAGCGGAATGCCGCGCAGCAGGCGTGGAGGTTGTTCTGCGATCATGCCGCACCTCCCTTGGCAACCTGATACGCCGGGTGCCAGCGCAGCCACACACGCTCAAGCCCACGGGCCGCGAGGTCGGCCAGTTTGCCGAGCACCGCGTACAACAGAATCGCCAGCACCACCACGTCAGTCTGCAAAAACTCCCGGGCATTCATGGCCAGATAGCCGATGCCTGAACTCGCGGAAATGGTTTCCGCGACGATCAGCGTCAACCACATGAAGCCCAGGGCGAAGCGCACACCGACCAGAATCGAAGGCAGCGCCCCCGGCAAAATCACCTGCCAGAACAGGCTGAAACCAGTCAGGCCATAGCTGCGCGACATCTCCACCAGCGCCGGATCGACGTTGCGGATACCGTGATAAGTGTTGAGGTAGATCGGGAACAAGGTGCCCAGTGCTACCAGGAAAATCTTCGCCGACTCGTCGATGCCGAACCACAGGATCACCAGTGGAATCAGCGCCAGGTGCGGCACGTTACGGATCATCTGCACTGAACTGTCGAGCAGGCGCTCACCCCACTTCGACAGGCCGGTGATAAAGCCCAGGGTCAAACCGATGCCGCCACCAATGGTGAAACCCAGCGCGGCACGCCAGCCGCTGATGGCCAGGTGCGTCCAGATTTCGCCGCTGCGCACCAGGCTCACGCCGGCTTCGATCACGGCGACAGGTGCCGGCAGGATCCGTGTCGACAACCAGCCCGCCGACACACTCAACTGCCACACCGCCAGCAGCAACACCGGCAACGCCCAGGGCGCCAGGCTGTGGATGATTTTCTTCATGACCGCGCCTCAGCTCTGGGACGCGGCTTTGGGCAGGATGTCGTTGGCGACCATCTCGCCGAACGGGCTGACGTAACCGGCACCTTTCGGCAGCTCGGGACGCTCGACATCAAGGTGCGGGAACAGTAGTTCAGCGACGCGATACGACTCTTCCAGGTGTGGATAACCGGAGAAAATGAACGTGTCGATGCCCAGCTCCGCGTACTCCTTCACACGAGCGGCTACGGTCGGACCATCGCCCACCAGCGCCGTACCGGCACCCCCGCGCACCAAGCCGACACCGGCCCACAGGTTCGGGCTGACTTCCAGGTTGTCGCGGTTGCCGCCATGCAAGGCGGCCATGCGTTGCTGACCGACCGAATCGAAGCGCGCCAGCGAAGCCTGGGCGCGAGCGATGGTGTCGTTGTCCAGATGCGAGATCAGCCGATCCGCGGCTTTCCAGGCCTCTTCGTTGGTTTCGCGCACGATCACATGCAGGCGAATGCCGAAGCGCACGGTACGACCGAGCTTGGCGGCTTTGGCCCGAACCTGTTCGATCTTCTCTGCCACCGCTGCCGGTGGTTCACCCCAGGTCAGAACCATTTCCACCTGCTCTGCCGCGAGGTCTTGTGCCGCTTCCGACGAACCACCGAAATACAGCGGTGGACGTGGCTGCTGGACCGGCGGATAGAGCAATTTCGCGCCTTTCACACTGATGTGCTGGCCGTCGTAATCTACGGTTTCGCCTTCCAGTACGCGGCGCCAGATGCGGGTGAATTCCACCGAGGCCTGATAGCGCTCTTCGTGACTGAGAAACAGACCATCACCCGCCAATTCTTCCGGATCACCGCCGGTCACCAGGTTGAACAACGCACGCCCGCCGGACAGTCGATCCAGGGTCGCGGCCTGACGCGCCGCCACCGTCGGGGAAATGATCCCGGGGCGCAGGGCGACAAGGAACTTCAAGCGCTGGGTCACCGGAATCAGTGATGCCGCCACCAGCCACGAGTCTTCGCAGGAACGCCCGGTAGGGATCAGTACCCCACCGAATCCCAGGCGATCCGCTGCCTGTGCGACTTGTTGCAGATATCCGTGATCGACGGCGCGGGCGCCTTCGGCGGTGCCAAGGTAATGGCCGTCGCCGTGGGTAGGCAGGAACCAGAAGATATTGAGGCTCATTGGAGTGGTCTCCTTGGGGAATCGATTTACTGGGATTTGGTTACTGAGCTTTGGGCAACGGCGGCCGGCGGCGTCCAGATCACATCCTTGATGCTCAACTGCTTTGGAATCAGCTTGAGCTGGTAGAAGCTGTCGGCGATTTTCTGCTGCGCGGCGACCACTTCCGGGGTGAGGAACAGCGCGCCGTAACCCTGGCGTTTCACCGAGGTCAAGGTGATGTCTGCCGGCAGGCCGAGCAGCGGCGAAACCTGTTGGGTCACGTCTTGCGGGTTAGCCTTGGACCATTCACCGACCGCGCGCACTTCTTCCACCAGGGTCTTGATCACCTCAGGATTTTTCTGCGCATAAGGCTTGGTCGCCAGGTAGAACTGATGGTTGTCGACGATGCCCTGGCCATCGCGCAGAGTGCGCGCTTGCAGCTGTTGTTCGGCGGCGGCCTGGTACGGGTCCCAGATGACCCAGGCGTCGACGCTGCCACGCTCGAACGCGGCGCGGGCATCGGCTGGCGGCAGGAATACGGTCTGGATGTCGGTGTATTTGAGGCCGGCGTCTTCCAGTGCGCGCACTAGCAGGTAGTGCACGTTGGAACCCTTGTTGAGCACGACTTTCTTACCCTTGAGCTCGGCCACCGACTTGATCGCCGAGTCCTTCGGCACCAGGATCGCCTCACTGTGCGGCGCTGGCGGTTCGTAGGCGACGTAGAGCAAATCTGCGCCGGCCGCTTGAGCGAACACAGGTGGAGTCTCACCGGTAACGCCGAAGTCGATAGAGCCGACGTTCAGGCCTTCAAGCAGTTGTGGGCCACCGGGGAATTCCGTCCATTGCACGTCCACGCCTTGGGCGGCGAGGCGTTTTTCCAGGGTGCCCTTGGCTTTGAGCAGCACCAGGGTGCCGTACTTCTGATAACCGATTCGTAATGTCTCGGCCTGAGCTTGAGTAATGGCGCCGAAGGTGACAGCCGCAGCAAACAGAGCGACCAGACCACGACGCAAAATGACAGGGCGCATGGCGCTCTCCTTTTTGCAGTTGGGTTTTGGCTGCACCTGCTTGCCCGTTGACGGGCGAGTAAGGCCAGTACTTCAATTTTTCGGTGAGGCTCAAATGCTCCAGCGAGCACTCAACAAACGTTCATTCAACAGGTTCGGATCGAGCGGCCTGGGCCGTCGTGCCATGGCACCGGAGAACTGCTCCAGCGCTTCATACAAACGTTGCTCCAGCTCCGGCGCCAATTGCGCCTGGGCGCTGCCTTCGCCGTAAGCGATCTGGCTGTCGACGGCGAATATCCCTTGCAGCATTTCCTGGGCCTTCAATGCCGACAGCACCGGCTTGAGCGCGTAATCCACCACTAGCATGTGGGCGATGCTGCCGCCGGTGGCCATCGGCAGAACCACCTTGTGGCTCAACGCGCGTTCGGGCAGCAGATCCAGCACGACCTTCAGTGCTCCGGAAAACGATGCCTTGTAAACCGGTGTGGCGATCAGCAGGCCATCGGCGTTTTCAATCTGTTGCAGCAGGTCGATCACCCTGGGGCTGTCGAAGCGTGCGTGCAGCAGGTCTTCGGCCGGGAAGTCCCGTACCTGATAACTCACCACTTCCACGCCCTGCTCTTGTAACCATTGCCGGGAGCGATCCAGCAGCACCCCTGAACGAGAGCGCTGACTGGGACTGCCACCGAGAGAGACAACCAACATTCAGAGGATTCCTTGCTCGGCGTTGGCGATTCGCGGTTTGCGATCTCGCTTCAATGGAGTGACCTTAACAGCTGATTTATATATCCATAAATCATATTTATTCATTTGGTTATTCTTTTTAGAGATATATAAATCCATATTCTCCAGGCAAAAAAACAGGCCGTCGAAACGGCCCGAAATCCCCTGCTTTGTAAATGCTGTGGTGCCTGATCTGGCGCCTTCGCGAGCAAGCCCGCACAGTTGACCGCGTACCTCCTGTGGGAGCGGGCTTGCTCGCGAAGGCGGCTTCAGCCACACCGTAAATATTGATGACTCACCGATTGGGCTGGGGCGTCAGGCGCAAGTAAGGCTTGACCGCCCGATAGCCCTTGGGAAAACGCTGTTTGATTTCATCCTCATCCTTGAGCGACGGCACGATCACCACCTCATCACCGTCCTGCCAGTTGGCCGGCGTGGCCACCTTGTAGTTGTCGGTGAGTTGCAGCGAGTCGATCACCCGCAGGATTTCATTGAAGTTGCGCCCGGTGCTCGCCGGGTAGGTAATCGTCAACCGGACCTTTTTGTTCGGGTCGATCACAAACAGCGAGCGCACGGTCAAGGTGTCGTTGGCGTTGGGGTGGATCAGGTCATAGAGGTCCGAGACCTTGCGGTCGGCGTCGTCCAGGATCGGAAAGTTGACCACGGTGGCCTGGGTTTCGTTGATGTCCTCGATCCACCTGTGGTGCGACTCGACAGGGTCCACGGACAGTGCGATAGCCTTGACGCCGCGCGCTGCAAATTCATCCTTGAGCCTGGCGGTGAAACCCAGTTCGGTGGTGCATACCGGCGTGAAATCCGCCGGATGGGAAAACAGCACGCCCCAGCTATCGCCCAGCCACTGATGGAAACGGATGATGCCGGCGCTGGAGTTCTGTTCGAAATCGGGGGCGATATCGCCAAGTCTGAGACCCATGGTGCTGCTCCTTGTGAGTGCTTGATGGGTTCAACTGTGCCTGTGTTTTTTATCTATTAAAAAGAATAAATATCGATTTATTTAGATCATTAGGAAATATTAAAGATCTGTTCACTGGACGCGCACGCGCAACCCGCCGAACATCGGCCACGAGGTTCGAGAAGGCCTTGAGTTGCTGCAAAGAGGGAACTTCAGGGCGGGATTACGGGGGTGAACCCGTCTTGAACATGTAAAAGCCCCGCCCGGTGCAAGACCGGGCGGGGCTTTTTTTGTCTCGGTTACGCGAACGCTATTACAACAGCGGGATCGAGTAGCTGAGGATCAGGCGGTTTTCGTCCTGCGAACGTGTGTTCGGCAGGTCGGTGCGCCAGGTGGCGTTTTTCCACGCCAGGCCCAGGTTCTTCAACGGACCTTCCTGAACGACGTAGGCCACGCTCAGATCGCGCTCCCACTCCGAAGCACCATTGGCCGCTTGGCCACCCTTGGCGTTAACGGTGTCGATGTTGTCGCCATGCAGGTACACCAGACCCGCCGTCAGGCCAGGTACGCCGACCTTGGCGAAGTCATACGCGTAACGTGCCTGCCAGGTACGCTCGCCAGCACGGCCGAACTTCTGGATTTGCGAATCGGTGATGGTGTAGTTCGACGAACCGTCACCCTGGTTCAGCCAAGGGAAGTCGCTACTGCCGTTGCTGACCTGGTAACCGCCACCGAAGGTATGACCGGCAACCGAATACAGGAACAGGCCGCTGTACAGGTTGTTGTCGACCTTGCCTTTACCGTTTGGCGCGTTGTAGTTGCCAGTGGTGTAGTACAGCGGGTCGTGACCGTTGGCACCATCATCAGAGCTGTTGAAATAACGGAAATCCGACTTCAACACGCCCGGGCCGATGGCCCAGTTGTGAACCAGACCCAGGAAGTGTTGCTTGTAGAACTCTTCCAGATTGCCGTAGTAGTACTGGGCAGTCAGGTCCTTGGTGATCTTGTAGTCGCCACCGGCATAGATGAACTTGTTGCTGTCGCGGAACTTGGTGCCACGAGTGTTCGCGCCCGAGATCGACATCTGCTCATTGTTGCTGGAGTTACGGCCTTTGACGGCTTCGATCTGGCCACCAACCAGCGACAGGTCCTTGATCTCGGCGGAAGTGATCTGGCCACCCTGCCAGGTTTGCGGCAACAGACGACCATCGTTGGTCACGATCACCGGATTTTTCGGCTGCAAGGTGCCCAGCTTCAGTTCGGTCTGGGAAACCTTGGCTTTGGCAGTCAGGCCCAGGCTGGAGAAATCATCAACCGCCTCGCCGTTGGATTTGCTCGGGAAAACCGTGCCGCCGTAAGAGGTCGCGGTGGCGCCGTTGGTACCGCCGCCCGAATCCAGCTTGACGCCCAACAGGCCGATCGCATCGATACCGAAACCGACGGTGCCCTGGGTGTAGCCGGAGATGAAACGCAGATCGAAGCCTTGGCCCCACTCTTCGTTTTTGTTGGCACCGGCACCGTCGCGGTTGTCGGTGTTGATGTAGAAGTTACGCAGCCCCAGTGTTGCCTTGCTGTCTTCGATAAAACCCGCGGCGCTTGCCTGCTGGGCCAATACCCCGACGGCCACAGCCATGGCCAAGGTGGATTTGTTCATGTTTCGCTCCTCTAGTTTCTAATTCTGATGTTCCTGGTCCCGAATCGATTGCCCGGGATCCTGAATGCATAAATTCGCGGTAAACCGTCTAAGCCGGTCGTTTGGCGGGCGGCAGGATACATGGCCTTAAAGCCAAAAAGAATTTCTTAAGTTATTTTAATATCACTGTGGAATATGGCTTCCCACGGCAGAACCGAGGTATCGGCGGCAAGGCCGATTCCTTAACCTGATCATTTGTCGAGGGACGAAATTGCCAAATCCGAGTTCAGGGATGAGTGTCGGACGGACGCACTTTAAGCGGGATGGATAAAAACTAAAAAGAATAAAAAAGAAATAGCATCTGCATTTATGGAATATAAACCTCGACTCGAAAAAAAGCCCCGCCAGCAGGCGGGGCTTTTTCGTGAGGTGATTACATGAAGCTGTAGGTGTAGTTGAAGATCAGACGAGTCTGGTCCTGGTCCAGGGTGCTGGTGTTGCCACGGTAGGTGCCGTGACGCAGCGTGGTACCAAAGCCTTTCAGTGCGCCCGTCTGGATCACGTAATCCACACGTGCGTCAGTCTCGTGCTCGCTCAGGTCTTTACCCACACCGTTGGTGGCCTTGATGTCCTGACCATTCAAGTAACCGATCGACGCCTTCAGGCCTGGAACACCCAGGGAGGCGAAGTCATAGGAGTACTGACCGAAGGTGGTGTTTTCACCGGCACGGATAAAGCTGCCAACGGTCGCATCGGTAAACGAGTAGAAGCTCGCGCCGCCGGCCCCTTCCTGACGACCCTTATCATCGATAAGGCTGCCCTGGTTCAAGAATACGAAGCCGCCGTCATCGTTGACACGCTGATGCCCGAGCAGGAACGCGTGGCCACCCAGGGTGTAGGTGAACATGGCGCTCCAGGTCTTGTTATCGACCTCGCCCGGGTTCTTGGCGAAACCGTTGTTGTTGTTGAAACGGTAGCCCACATCGCCGTTCTTGCCGTCGGAGCTGCTGTCGAAATAACGGATATCAGTCTTGAACGACTGATTGGCCGCGATCGGGTAGACGTGCACCAGGCCGAGGAAGTTCTGTTTGTAGAAGTCTTCCAGGTTCGCGTAGTAGTACTGCAGGGTCAGGTCTTTGGTGACCTTCCAGTCAGCACCGGCGTACTGGAACTTGTTGCTGTCTTGGGTAGCGCCCGCCACGGACAGGCCAGTGGAGTTTGAAGAGGCGCGACCCGACGCGTGCTCCAGTTGACCCAGGTTGAAGGTCACATTGTCGATTTCTTTGGAGGTGATGGTGCCACCGTCAAAGGTCTGCGGCAGCACACGGCTGTCGTTCGCGATCAGGATCGGCAAGTTAGGCGCCAGGGCGCCGCCCAGGTGGGCTTCGGTCTTCGAGAAACGCGCTTTGACGTTGCCATCCAGACGGCTCCACTCGTCAGCCGCTTCTTTGCCATCGCTCGGGAAGAACGAGTTGGCGTTACCGACCGGGTGATGCCCCTTGCCGCCATCGAGGTGGATACCCACCAGCGCCTGGGCATCGATACCAAAGCCTACGACGCCCTGGGTGAAGCCCGACAGGTAGTCGAACTTCAGACCCTCAGCGGTTTCGCGCTGACGGTTGGCAGCAGTGCCTGCACCTTCGCGCATATCGGCGTCGTAATACATGGTGCGAGAGCTGATGGATGCCTTGCTGTCTTCCAGGAAACCTGCGGCGCCTGCCTGCTGCGCCAAAACCCCTACGGCCACGGCCAAAGCCAAGGTGGACTTGTTCATTGTGTAGCTCCTCTCGATTCTAATTCTTGTATTCCTGGTCTCGAGTCGTCGCCCGAAATCCTAAGATGCGCGATTAGCGCCAGACCGTGACCCACAAGTCAATCGTAACTATGTGTGTCTACGACCATAGTCTAATCCCCGTTTTTTTGGTCCCTGCAGGGTCATGATTTCGTCATGAACCTGAAAAGAATTACCCGATTCTTTTCTAATATCGTTTAGGAATTTAGCTACCCATCGCACGATCGCCCCGGAATGCAAGGTTCGGCTCATAAGCTAATTCCTAAACGGTATTTATTTTTGCTTTTTTAGATCGATTAGTTTCAGTCGCAATTCGGAAACAAATCCTTTACCGAAAGGCGGCCCCATGACGACCAAACGCGCACTATCCGGACCAATTGTTACAGTTTGTGTATTCCTGGCATTTTCTTTCTCGGCTCAGGCGGCGAATCTCACCGTCGGTTACCAAACCGGAATCGATCCCAGCAAAGTCCCCCAGGCCGATGGCCTTTATGAAAAGACCATCGGCCAGCCCATCGACTGGCGACGCTTCAACAGCGGCCCGGAAGTGGTCACGGCGATTGCCTCGGGCGATGTGCAAATCGGCAATCTCGGCTCCAGTCCGCTGGCCGCCGCCGCCTCGCGCAATCTGCCGATTGTCGCGTTCATCGTCTCGGCCCAGATCAATGCCGCCGAAGCGCTGGTGGTGCGCAACGGCAGCGGCATCGAGAAACCGCAAGATTTGATCGGAAAGACCATCGCCACGCCTTTCGTATCAACTTCCCACTACAGCCTGCTGGGTGCGCTGAAGCACTGGGGCCTGGACGGCTCGAAAGTCAAAGTGGTGAACCTGCAGCCAGCGGAAATCGCCGCAGCCTGGAAGCGTGGTGATATTGATGGCGCGTTTGTCTGGTCGCCCGCCCTGGGGGAAATCCGCAAGACCGGCAAGACCCTGACTGACGCGGCGCAGGTGGGCCAATGGGGTGCGCCAACCTTTGAGGTTTGGGTGGCGCGCAAGGATTACGCCGAGAAACATCCGGAGGTCGTGGCAAAGTTCGCCCGGGTGACCCTGGATTCGTTCGCCGACTATGCCGCGCATAAGGACCAATGGACCGTTGACTCGGTGCCCGTCCAGAAAATCGCCAAATTGACCGGTGCCAACGCCGCCGATGTTCCGGAGTTACTGGCCGGTTCCGCCTTCCCGGATGCCAAGGCGCAACAGAGCACCGCGCTGCTGGACGGCGGCACGGCCAAGGCCATTGGCGAGACAGCGAAGTTCTTGAAGGAGCAAGGGAAGGTCGAGACGGTGCTGCCGGATTATTCGCCGTATGTCAGTGCGAAGTTTGTGCAGGAGTGAATGTAAAACCTTGTGGCGAGGGGGCTTGCCCCCGTTCGGTCGCGAAGCGGCCGCAAAACCATGCGACTTGGTCGGGCAGGTTTTGGGGCTGCTCCGCAGCCCAACGGGGGCAAGCCCCCTCGCCACAGGGAGCTCTACTGCTACAACATTAGAGGGCTTTTTCGAAGATCTTCGAATTACGCTGATAGTTGTACAGCGACGCCCGCGCCGACGGTAGGCGGTCGACGCTGCTCGGTTCGAAGCCACGCTCGCGGAACCAGTGCGCGGTGCGGGTGGTGAGGACGAACAAGGTTTTCAAGCCCTGCGCCCGGGCGCGGGTTTCAATACGCTCCAGCAACTCATCGCCGCGACCACCATGGCGGTACTCCGGATTCACCGCCAGGCACGCCAGCTCGCCCGCATCCGAATCGGCGATCTGATACAGCGCCGCACAGGCGATGATCATGCCTTCGCGTTCAACCACACTGAACTGCTCGATTTCGCGTTCCAGCACCTCGCGGGAACGGCGCACCAGGATGCCCTGCTCTTCCAGCGGGCTGATCAGGTCCAGCAAACCACCGACGTCTTCAATGGCCGCTTCGCGCACCACTTCGAACTGTTCCTGGGCTACCAGCGTACCGCCACCGTCGCGGGTGAACAGCTCGGTCAGTAGTGCACCGTCTTCGGCGTAACTGACGATATGGCTACGGGCCACGCCGCCACGGCATGCTTCGGCTGCGGCATCCAGCAATTCCGCCTGATAGTTACTGCCCAGCCGTTGCAGATGCGCCGGCACTTGCTGCGGACGCAACTCTCGCACCAGGCGCCCGTGTTCGTCGATCAGGCCCAGGTCGGCGCCAAACAGCAGCAACTTGTCCGCGCCCAGGTCGATGGCGGCGCGGGTGGCGACGTCTTCACAGGCGAGGTTGAAAATCTCCCCCGTAGGCGAATAGCCCAACGGCGACAGCAGCACGATGGAGCGCTCGTCCAGTAGACGGTTGATACCCTTGCGGTCGACCCGGCGCACTTCGCCGGTGTGGTGATAGTCGACGCCTTCAAGCACGCCGATCGGCCGTGCCGTCACCAGGTTGCCGCTGGCCACCCGCAGGCGCGAGCCCTGCATCGGCGACGAAGCCATGTCCATCGACAGGCGAGCCTCAATGGCAATGCGCAACTGGCCGACTGCGTCGATCACGCACTCCAGGGTCGCGGCATCGGTGATGCGCATGCCGTGATGGTAATGCGGGGTCAGGCCACGGGCCGCCAGGCGCGTTTCGATTTGCGGCCGGGAACCGTGGACCAGCACCAGACGCACGCCCAGGCTGTGCAACAGCACCAGGTCGTGGACGATATTGCCGAAGTTCGGGTGTTCAACGCCGTCGCCGGGCAGCATGACGACAAAGGTGCAATCGCGGTGGGCGTTGATGTAGGGCGAAGCGTGACGAAGCCAATTGACGTATTCGGGCATGAACCTGGGCCTGTAATAAATAGCAGCCGAAAAAAGGGCGAAACTGAAAACGCACAGCGGGCTGATGGTTATCGTCGGAACAGGCTTGGCGACACGCGCGCTCTCCTCATGAATACGGGTTTGGGTACCGGCAATTTATACATTAAACCTGTAGGAGCCGGCTTGCTGGCGATGCAAGCACTGCGGTCCATTGGATGAACCGCGTCATCGTTCATCGCCAGCAAGCCGGCTCCTACAGATTGTGTTGCGTTCAGGCCGGCGTCAGGCAGTAATGTTCGATCAGTTGCCTTAATAGATGCACCGTAGGCTGCAAACGTGACATTTCCAGGTATTCCCCCGGCTGATGGGCGCAGGCGATATCACCCGGGCCAAGCACCAGCGTTTCACAGCCAAGGCGCTGAAGATAAGGTGCTTCGGTGCCGAACGCCACTGCTTCGGCGCTATGACCGGTGAGCTTTTCAGCAAGGCGCACCAATTCGGCGTCCTCGGCTTGCTCGAAGGGCGGCACTTCAGGGAACAGCGGTGCGTAATCGATCTTGACCTGATGCCGTTCGGCAATCGGATTGAGCTTTTGCAGGATCTCGGCGCGCAGGACCTTGGGGTCCATACCGGGCAACGGTCGCAAATCGAACTCCAGCGAACACTGGCCGCAGATGCGGTTGGGGTTGTCGCCACCGTGGATGCAGCCGAAGTTCATCGTAGGCGTCGGCACGCCAAACTGTGGATTGCGGAATTCGCGCTGCCATAACAAGCGCAGGCCACGCAGTTCGCCGATGGCATCGTGCATGGCTTCCAGGGCGCTGTGGCCCAGGCGCGGATCGGAGGAGTGACCGCTCTGGCCGAGGATGTCGATACGCTCCATCATGATGCCTTTGTGCATGCGGATCGGCTTGAGCCCGGTCGGCTCGCCTATCACCGCCGCCCGCCCCAGCGGTCGCCCCGCTTCGGCCAGCGCACGGGCGCCGGACATCGAGCTTTCTTCATCGCAGGTGGCGAGAATCAGCAACGGCTGCTTGAACGGCTGATCGAGCAGCGGTTTGACCGCCTCGATGGCCAGGGCGAAAAAGCCCTTCATGTCGCAACTGCCCAGGCCGACCCAACGACCATCGACTTCAGTCAGCTTCAGCGGGTCGGTCTGCCAGAGCGCACCGTCAAACGGCACGGTGTCGCTGTGCCCGGCCAGCACCAGGCCGCCGGGACCGGAACCGAAACTGGCCAGCAGATTGAACTTGCCGGGGCTGACCTGCTGGATCTCGCAGGCAAAACCCAGCTCACCGAGCCACGTCGCCAGCAGATCGATCACCGGGCGGTTGGTTTGATCGAGACTGGGCTGGGTGCAACTGACTGACGGTGCGGCGATCAACGCAGCGAATTGTTCTTTCATCGACGGCAATGGCATCGCTGACTCCCGGCACCCGAATTGAGGTCCATCATAGAACCAACCGATGATAGGAATAAACCGTCGCGGCGCGTACTAACCTTGAGTCCTGTACACTGCACGACCTTGGCAGCCACACATTCCCCCGGCTGCGCTCCCGATCCTGGATTTTCCGGCCATGCAGAAAGAAACCGAAATCAAACTCCGCGTCAGCCGCGAAACCCTCGCCGCCCTGCGCGAGCACCCGCTACTGAAAAAACGCAACAAAAGTGGCTGGGAACGCCGTGAGTTGATGAATCAGTACTTTGACACGCCCGAGCGCGACCTGGCCCAGGCCAAAGTCGCCCTGCGCCTGCGCAAGGATGGCGAAGAAGTGATTCAGACCCTCAAGACCCGCGGCCAGAGTGTCGCCGGCTTGTCGGTGCGTAACGAGTACGACTGGAACCTGCCCAAAGCCAAGCTCGACCTGAAGAAACTCGACGGCGAATGCTGGCCCGAGGAACTGGCCGAACTGGACAAGAAGACCCTGAAGCCGATCTTCACCACCGACTTCGTCCGCGAACGCGCGGAAATCGCCTGGGGCCGTGGCAAGACCAAAGTGGTCATCGAAGCCGCGCTGGACCTGGGCCACGTCGTAGTCGGCAAGCAGAAAGAAGAAATCTGCGAGCTGGAGCTGGAACTGCGCGAAGGCGAGCCGGCAGCCCTGCTGGAACTGGCCGCCGAGCTGGCCGAGAAACTGGCCCTGATGCCGTGCGACATCAGCAAGGCCGAGCGCGGTTATCGCCTGTACGACGCCCACAGCTATTCGCTGAGCCTGCCGGCGCCGCAGATCACCGCCGAAACGCCGCTGGACGACGCGTTCGCCGCGCTGAGCTGGCATTTGCTGGGCAGCAGCCAACGCCTGGCCGAGCAGTATCGCTTCAACGGTCACTGGCGCCTGTTGCAGGATTGGGTCGAATGCCTCGCGGAAATGCGCGCGTTGATCAGCAGCCTGGGCCAGGCCGCTCCGCGTCAGTCGACCCACGACCTGCGTATCGCCCTCGATGCCTTGCTGGAAGACTGGCGTCCGCTGGTCCAGGCCGGCCTGGACGATGAAGACGTGCGCAAAGCCGCGCCTGAACAGTTCCTCGAAGAACTCGAAGACCCGCGCTGGGGTCTGTTCTCCCTGACCACCTCGCGCTGGTTGCTGGCCCGCACCTGGACCGCCGACCGCAATACCCGCGGCAATCGCCAAGGCGCAGCGCAACTGGGCAGCTGGTTGCCGCGCCTGCTGGGCGAAGAAGCCACTTCGTTGCAACTGCAGCGCTACCAGCAACAGCCGGAAGACCTGGCCGAGCAACTGCCGCGCATCGAGCGCATCCAGGTCTGGCTGCATCATGCGCGCAACGTGCTGGAGATCCCGGAAATGGATCGCCTGTACGGCGAGCTGAACAAACTGGCGCAACTGGCCAACGAATCGATCACCGATGAAGTCCTGGATGCGCGCAAGCAGCAGGCGATTGCGGTGTATCAGAACCGTGCCTGGAAAATGTTGCTGCGTCTGTAATACCTTGTGGCGAGGGGGCTTGCCCCCGTTGGGTTGCGCAGCGACCCCAAAAAATGGGCCTGCTGTGCAGTCCAACGGGGGCAAGCCCCCTCGCCACAAAGGCCCTCAAGCATCATCAGCGCAATACCGGCAAACTGGTAGTCGACTTGATCTCCGACAACGCCACGATCGAATTGACCTCCTGAATCCCCGGCACCATCGACAGCTTCTCGAAGAAGAAGCGCTCGTAGGCCTCGATGTCCGCCGTGACAATCCGCAGCAGGAAGTCCACCGCCCCCATCAGCACGTAACACTCCAGCACTTCCGGAAAGCCGCGAATCGCCTCGGTGAATTCGGTGAAGTTCGAACGCCCATGGGCATTGAGTTTCACCTCCGCGAAGATCTGCGTGTTCAGGCCGATTTTCTTGCGGTCGAGCAAGGTCACCTGGCCGCGAATGATGCCTTCCTCTTTCATCCGCTGAATCCGCCGCCAGCACGGCGATTGCGAGAGCCCCACCTGCTCGGCGATTTGCGCGCTGGAAAGCGAAGCGTCCTCTTGCAGCAAGGCGAGGATCTTGCGGTCGTAGCTGTCCAGCTCGCTTTGCATAAATAAACCCTTAACCGAGTAACAAGTGAATTGATTGATTCTTCATATCTGCAATACAGCCAATCATAGAGAAGAAATACCCGGCACAGGATGTAAACATTTCTCCAATGATTTTGGAGCCTGACCATGCCGTATCTCGAAGCCGTGAACACCCCTCCCGCCCGCGCCGATGTCTGGAACGTCGGCAACGCCCATTGCCGTGTTCGCTATCAAATGCTGGCCGAAGCAGAACCGGACCTGCTGTGTCGCGCGCTCAATCTGTTCGCCTTGCAAATGCTCACTCCGGAACAGGTCAACGTGCAGCGCCAGGACGACTGGCTGGATATCGAAATCGTCATCGACGGGTTGAGCTGGCACCGTGCGCAAGTGATTGCGGAAAAACTTCGTAACTTGATCAGCGTCTGCTCGGTGGAGCTGCAAGAAGCTGAGTCCGCATGGACCGAAGCGGTTCAAGCGGCGGGCTGAAAAACTCCGAAACGGCTTCGTCAGGTAGTGGCCCAGCAGTCAGCCGGGCCACGGCTATCCTTTGCGCACTGTCGTTCAAAGGAGCCCGCATGTCCGTACAACTCGCCTCTCAGGACCGCTGGCTGGATCTCAATGATGTGCTGCGCGAGCTGGTCGCCCAGGGCTTTATCAGCCAGGATTCGGCCGAACACGCACTCAATGCCCGCCGCCGCAACGCCACACATGGCCAGACGCATCCACTGGAGTTCATCGCCAGCCAACAGCTGGCGGATCTCAGCCGCCCCGGCAAACTGCTGGACCTCGAAAGCCTGACCTTGTGGCTGTCCCGGCAGGCCGGCCAGCCTTACCTGCGCATCGACCCGTTGAAAATCAACGTCGCGGCCGTGACCCCGCTGATGTCCTATGCCTTTGCCCAGCGCCACAAGATCCTCGCGGTAGCGATCGACCGCGATGCGGTCACAGTGGCCAGCGCCCAGCCTTATGTCAGCGGCTGGGAGTCTGACTTGACCCACGTGCTCAAATTGCCGATCAAGCGCGTGGTGGCCAACCCGGTGGACATCCAGCGCTTGAGCGTCGAGTTTTTCCGTCTGGCCAAATCGGTCACCGGGGCGAACAGCGCCGACCCGCACGTCAGCACCCTCGGCAATTTCGAACAGCTGCTCAACCTCGGCGCCAGCGACCAGGAGCCGGACGCCAACGACGCGCACATCGTCAACATCGTCGACTGGCTGTTCCAGTACGCATTCCAGCAACGCGCCAGCGACATCCACATCGAGCCCCGGCGCGAGCAAGGCACTGTGCGCTTTCGCATCGACGGGGTGCTGCACAACGTCTATCAATTCCCGCCCCAGGTCACCATGGCCATCGTCAGTCGCCTGAAAACCCTGGGGCGCATGAACGTTGCGGAGAAACGCAAACCCCAGGACGGCCGGGTGAAGACCAAGACCCCGGAAGGCGGTGAAGTCGAACTGCGCCTGTCGACACTGCCCACCGCCTTCGGCGAAAAAATGGTCATGCGGATCTTCGACCCGGAAGTGCTGCTCAAGGACTTCGACCAGCTCGGATTTTCCGTCGACGACCTGCGTCGCTGGCAGGACATGACCCGCCAGCCCCACGGCATCATCCTCGTCACCGGGCCGACGGGTTCGGGCAAGACCACTACCCTCTACACCACCCTGAAAAAACTGGCGACGCCGGAGGTCAACCTCTGCACCATCGAAGACCCGATCGAAATGGTCGAGCCGGCCTTCAACCAGATGCAAGTCCAGCACAATATCGACCTGACCTTCGCCGCCGGCGTACGCGCGCTGATGCGGCAAGACCCGGACATCATCATGATCGGCGAGATCCGTGACCTCGAAACCGCGGAAATGGCGATCCAGGCTGCGCTCACCGGGCACCTGGTGCTGTCGACCCTGCACACCAACGACGCGCCCAGTGCCATCAGCCGCCTGCTGGAGCTCGGCGTGCCGCACTACCTGATCAAGGCCACGGTGCTTGGCGTCATGGCCCAGCGACTGGTGCGAACCCTGTGCCCGCACTGCAAGGCGCCACTGGCGCTGGGCGAAGACGACTGGCAAACCCTGACCCGTCCCTGGCAGGCACCGTTGCCGGGCAATGCCCAGCGGGCCGTCGGTTGCCCGGAATGCCGCGACACCGGCTATCACGGTCGCGCCGGGGTCTACGAAATCATGCAGCTCAGCGATGGCATCAAGGCGTTGATAAGCCCCGACACCGATCTGCTGGCCGTGCGCCGCCAGGCATTCAAGGAAGGCATGCGCAGCCTGCGGCTGTCAGGGGCGCAAAAGGTCGCCGCCGGGCTGACGACCATCGAGGAGGTCCTGCGAGTGACACCCCAAAGCGAGCAGAACTGAGCCCGGTTGTTCTTATCCGCCATCGGCGCCGCTACACTCCAGCGATTGCAACTCCACAGATCCACACATCAACAAGGAATCGTTATGCAGATCGGTAGTGTGCTTTTGCTTTTTGTCGGCCTGGTGGTCGCCATTCTGTTCATGGGTTTCAAGGTCGTGCCCCAGGGTTTTGAATGGACAGTCGAGCGTTTCGGGCGCTACACCAACACGCTCAAGCCTGGGCTGAACGTCATCGTTCCGATCATGGACCGCATCGGGCGCAAGATGAACGTGATGGAAAGCGTGCTGGATATTCCGCCACAGGAAGTCATCACTTCCGACAACGCCACTGTGCAAATCGACGCCGTGTGCTTCTTCCAGGTGGTCAACACGGCCCAGGCTGCCTACGAGGTCAACAACCTCGAACACGCCATCCGTAACCTGTTGCAAACCAACATCCGTACGGTGCTCGGCTCGATGGAGCTCGATGCCATGCTCAGCCAGCGTGACGGGATCAACGAAAAACTGCTGCGCACCGTCGATGAAGCGACCGCGCCGTGGGGCATCAAGATCACCCGGATCGAGATCAAGGACATCAGCCCGCCCGCCGACCTGATGGCGGCGATGTCGGGGCAGATGAAAGCCGAGCGGATCAAGCGCGCGCAAATCCTGGAAGCCGAAGGCCTGCGCGCCGCAGCGATCCTGACCGCCGAAGGCAAGAAGCAGGCACAGATCCTCGAAGCCGAAGGCAGCCGCCAGGCCGCCTTCCTGGAGTCCGAAGCCCGCGAGCGGCAAGCCGAGGCAGAAGCCCAGGCGACCAAAGTGGTGTCCGAAGCCATCGCCAGCGGCAACGTGCAAGCGGTCAACTACTTCGTCGCGCAGAAGTACATCGATGCACTGGGCAAACTGGCTTCGGCCAACAACAGCAAAGTGATCCTGATGCCGCTGGAGGCCAGCTCGATGATCGGTGCAGTGGGCGGCATTGGCGAAATCGTCAAGGCCACTTTCGACAACAAGAAAGCCTGAGGCGCGCCATGTGGGCATTCTTTCAGCATCTTTCGTTCTGGGACTGGTTGGCGCTGGGCACGGTGCTGTTGATTCTTGAGGTGTTCGGCGCTGGTGGCTACCTGTTGTGGATCGGCATGGCGGCGGCCGCCGTGGGCGTCTTGACCTTCCTCCTGCCGGGCCTGTCCTGGGAGTGGCAGTTTCTGTTGTTCGGCCTGCTGTCGATCGCCACCGCGTTGTACTGGTGGCGGCGTCAGCGCACGGCGACGCGCCCGAGCGACCAGCCGCACCTGAATCTGCGCGGCCAGGAACTGATCGGCAAAACCTTCGTGGTGCATGAAGCGATTGTCGACGGTCGCGGCAAAATCAAGGTGGCCGACGGCGTGTGGATGGCACGCGGGCCGGACGCTGCCATTGGCAGCCGCGTGCGGGTGGTCGGCCAGCAAGGCGCGATACTGCTGGTCGAAACGGCAGAATAGGCACCCACGGAACTCGATTGGGGGTTGGCAATCCAACCGCGTAGTCAACCCAGTGGAGTCACCCTGTCATGCGTTTCAAACTTGCTGTCGCTACCGTCGCGCTGTTGTCCCTGCCTGTCGGTTCGGCGATGGCCGATACTTTTTGGCGTAACATTCTTACGTCCGGTGCAACCACCGGTTCGAGCTATCTGACGTCCAAGGATCACAAGCTGGTCGTCGCGGCCCAGGACGACGCCAGCAGCTTCGTCGCCAGTGACGGCGGCATCCGCGGTCCGTACCTGGAGGCGGCCATGCAGAAAGTCCGCGCCGACAACCCGGGCCTGCAAGCCACGGACATGGAACTGGCGAATGCGATCCTGGCGAAGAATGCCGTGGCTTCGGAGTAAGCGTTGCGAATGAAAAATGCCGCTCAATTGAGCGGCATTTTTATACCTTGCGAACACAAACCTCATGTTCACTGATCCCCCCCTGTGGGAGCGGGCTTGCTCGCGAAAGCGGTGTGTCATTCAGCATAAATCTGGCTGACACGACGCCTTCGCGAGCAAGCCCGCTCCCACATTGTTTATGTGTTGCCTGGGAGGTCAGCGGTAGTCGTCGACCGGCACACACGCGCAAAACAGGTTTCGGTCCCCATACACATTGTCCACCCGGTTCACCGTCGGCCAGTACTTGTGAGCCTTGGTGTGCGCGTCCGGCGTGACCGCTTGCACGATGCTGTACGGCCGCTCCCACACGCCGGTGATATCGGCCAGCGTATGCGGTGCACCTTTCAACGGGTTTTCTTCCGCCGGCCAGTTACCGTTCTGCACCTCGTTGATTTCCGCGCGGATGCTCAGCATCGCCCCGATGAACCGATCCAGCTCCGCCTTCGACTCACTTTCGGTCGGTTCGACCATCAGCGTCCCCGGCACCGGGAATGACATCGTCGGGGCATGGAAGCCGTAGTCCATCAGGCGCTTGGCTACATCCTCCTCGGTAATACCGGTCAACGCCTTGAGCGGCCGCAGGTCGAGGATGCATTCGTGCGCCACCCGCTCGTTGCGCCCGGTGTACAGCACCGGGAAGGCACCGGACAAATGCCGCGCCAGGTAATTCGCGGCGAGGATCGCCACTTCGCTGGCGTCCGCCAGTTGCGGCCCCATCATCGCGATGTACATCCAGCTGATCGGCAAAATGCTCGCGCTGCCCCAGGGCGCCGCGCTGACGGCACCGTTTTGCGGGTGCGGCCCGTCGATCGGCACCACCGGATGGTTGGCCACGAACGGCGCCAGATGTGCCCGAACACCAATCGGCCCCATGCCCGGCCCACCGCCACCATGGGGTATGCAGAAGGTCTTGTGCAGGTTCATGTGCGAGACATCGGCGCCAATATCTGCCGGCCGCGCCAGCCCGACCTGAGCGTTGAGGTTGGCGCCATCCATGTACACCTGACCGCCGTGCTGATGGATCACTTCGCAGATTTCGCTGATGCCCTCCTCATACACACCATGGGTCGAAGGATAGGTCGCCATCAGGCAGGCGAGTTTGTCGGCGGCCTGTGCGGCTTTTTCCTTGAGGTCGTCCAGGTCGACGTTGCCCGCCTCGTCACACTCGACGATCACCACGCGCATCCCGGCCATTTGCGCCGACGCGGGATTAGTGCCGTGAGCCGACGAAGGAATCAGGCAGATATCGCGGCCACCCTGTTGCCGGCTCTCATGGTATTTGCGGATCGCCAGCAGCCCGGCGTACTCGCCCTGGGCGCCGGAGTTGGGTTGCATGCAGATCGCGTCGAAACCGGTGATCGCGCACAGCCAGCGCTCCAGCTCTTCGATCATCAGCCCATACCCGGCTGCCTGTTCCTTGGGTACGAACGGGTGCAGGTTGGCGAACTGCGGCCAGGTAATCGGGATCATCTCGCTGGTGGCGTTGAGCTTCATGGTGCAGGAGCCCAGCGGGATCATCGATTGATTGAGCGCCAGGTCCTTGTTTTCCAGTTGTTTGAGATAGCGCAGCATCTCGGTTTCGCTGTGATGGGCGCTGAACACCGGATGGCGCAGATAAGGCGAGCTTCGCGCCAACCCTTCGGGAATTCCGCCAGGCAAGACTTCGGCATCCAGGTCTTCAATGCGCAGGCCGTGATCGGCCCCCAGGAACACGTCGAACAGCTTCACCACGGTGGTTTCGTCACAGGCCTCGTCGAGGCTCAAGCCCAACTGTCCGCGCCCGAGTATGCGCAGGTTGATCTGCGCGGCCCGGGCACTTTCGATGATCGCGGTCTGGGTTCCACCGACTTCCAGCGTCAGGGTGTCGAAGAAGTGCCGGTTGACCCGGGTGATACCCTTGCGTTCAAGCCCGGCGGCAAGGATGCAGGTCAGCCGATGAACCCGCTGGGCGATCCGCTTGAGTCCTTCGGGGCCGTGGTAGACCGCATAGAAACTGGCGATATTGGCCAGCAGCACCTGGGCCGTACAGATGTTGGAGTTGGCCTTCTCCCGACGGATGTGTTGCTCGCGGGTTTGCAGGGCCATGCGCAGGGCAGTGTTGCCCCGCGCATCTTTCGAGACCCCGATGATCCGCCCGGGAATCGCTCGCTTGTATTCATCGCGGCTGGCAAAAAATGCCGCGTGCGGCCCGCCGTAGCCCATGGGCACGCCAAATCGCTGGGACGAGCCGAACACCACATCGGCGCCCAATTCACCCGGCGGGGTCAGCAGCAACAGACTCAGCAAATCCGTGGCAACACAGGCCAGGGCCTGTTGCGCGTGCAGGTGATCAATCAGCGGCCGCAGGTCGTGGATTTCACCGTGGGTGTCGGGGTATTGCAGCAGGGCGCCGAACACCTGGTGCTGCTTCAAGTTATCCACAGTGTCGACGATCAGCTCGAAGCCGAAACCTTCAGCGCGGGTCTGCACCACGGAAATGGTTTGCGGATGGCAGTTTTCGTCGACAAAGAACAGGTTGCTTTTCGACTTGGCGACCCGCTTGGCCAGGGCCATGGCTTCCGCCGCCGCGGTAGCCTCATCAAGCAGCGAGGCGTTGGCCAGTTCCAGGCCAGTCAGGTCGATGGTCAGTTGCTGGAAGTTCAGCAGCGCTTCGAGCCGCCCTTGGGCGATCTCCGGTTGATAGGGGGTGTACGCGGTGTACCAGCCAGGATTTTCCAGCACGTTACGTACAATGACGGCCGGCGTGAGGGTGCCGTGGTAGCCCATGCCGATCAGGCTGGTCCAGACCTGGTTCTGCTCGGCATAGCCGCGCAGCTTGGCCAGCGCGGCCTCTTCATCGAGTGCCGGGGGCAGGTCCAGCGCCCGGTTGAGGCGGATGCCCGGCGGCACGGTTTGCTCGATCAATTCGACCCGGCTGCCCAGGCCGAGGCTGTCGAGCATTGCCTGTTGCTCGGCGGCATCGGGTCCAAGGTGGCGGCGCAGAAAGGCATTGGGGTCGCGTAACTGGCTCAGGGACGGCAACTGGGACATGACGGGCTCTCTCTTGACTGGCGCTCAGCGTCGATGCAACACGGTCAAACCAGCATAGCAGTCGATCTTCGCGCGGATGACGTGGCGCGGTCGGCCAAACCGGATCATCATGTCCGCCGCCTATCTAATGTCCGTCGATCGGGTACCTGAATCCATGAGCCAATTGCCTTTCCTGCCGTTTTCCAAACCCACCATCGATGAAGCCACGATCGCCGCCGTAGGCGACGTGTTGCGCTCGGGATGGATCACCAGTGGCCCCAAGGTCCAGGCCTTCGAAGCACAACTTTCGGAGTATTTTGGCGGGCGCCCGGTGCGCACTTTCAATTCCGGCACCTGCACCATGGAAATCGCCTTGCGCATTGCCGGGGTCGGGCCGGGCGACGAAGTGATCACCACGCCGATTTCCTGGGTGGCCACCGCCAACGTCATCCTGGAAGTCGGCGCCACTCCGGTCTTTGCCGACATCGACCCGGTGACCCGCAATGTCGATCTCGATCAACTGGAAGCGGCGATCACGCCGCGCACCAAAGCCATTATCCCGGTGTACCTCGCCGGTTTGCCGGTGGACATGACGCGGTTGTACGCCCTGGCGAACAAACACGGCCTGCGAATCGTCGAAGATGCGGCACAGGCATTGGGCTCCAGCTGGAATGGCCAGCGCATTGGCTCGACCGGTGATTTCGTGTCCTTCAGTTTCCAGGCGAACAAGAACGTCACCTCCTCCGAGGGCGGTTGCCTGGTGCTGAATACGGCTGAAGAAGTACGCCTGGCAGAGAAATACCGGCTGCAGGGCGTTACCCGCAATGGCTTCGATGGCCTGGACGTCGACGTGCTGGGTGGCAAATTCAACATGACCGACGTCGCCGCGGCCATTGGCCTGGGGCAATTTGCCCATATCGACGCCATCACCGCTCATCGGCGTGAACTGGCCCGGCACTATTTCACCTGCTTTGGCGCGGATTTCGAAGCGCAGTACGGAGCGCAACTGCCTCCGGCGGATTTCGAGAACAGTAACTGGCATCTGTTCCAGCTGGTATTACCGGAACGCACGGATGGCAAACCGGCGCGGGCGACTTTCATGGAGCAGATGCAGGCTTTGGGTGTCGGGATCGGTTATCACTACCCGCCGATTCACCTGTTGAGCCTGTACCGCGAGTGCGGTTTCAAGGAGGGTATGTTCCCGGTTGCCGAGCGGGTCGGTCGGCTGATTGTCTCGCTGCCGATGTTCACGGCGATGAGCAAAACGGATGTCGAGCGTTCGGTGGCGGCGGTGAAGGCGGTACTCAAGGCTTGATTTACCCTTGCAGGAGTCCGGCTTGCCGGCGATGGCGGTCTTGAAGACGCCATCGCCGGCAAGCCGGCTCCTACAGGGGCGAGCATTACTCGCCGATGGCAGCCTTGTAGCCGGTGGCATCCAGCAGTTTTTCCAGCTCGGCGGTGTTGCTTGGCTTGAGCTTGAAGATCCACGCGCCGTACGGATCGGAGTTGAGCAGCTCAGGCTCACCGCTCAGCGCCTCATTGACGGCGATCACTTCACCGCTGATCGGTGCATAAATGTCGGAAGCGGCCTTAACCGATTCGACGACACCCGACTGATCACCGGCAGCAAACACGTTGCCGACTTCAGTCAGCTCGACGAACACCACGTCACCCAGCGCTTCCTGCGCGTGATCGCTGATGCCCACGGTGACGGTGCCATCGGCTTCCAGACGTGCCCATTCGTGACTTTCGGCAAAACGCAGGTCGGCAGGGATATCGCTCATGTTCTGTGTCCTCAGGAAATGGTCGGCGGGCAGGCCCGCCAGAAAATATTAGATCAAGGTTTTGCCGTGGCGTACGAAGGTCGGTTTGACCACCCGGACCGGATACCACTTGCCACGGATTTCCACTTCAGCGCGGTCGGCAGTTGCCATCGGCACGCGCGCCAGTGCAATCGACTTGCTTAGCGTAGGAGAGAAACTACCACTGGTGATCTCCCCTTCGCCAACATCCGCGATACGAACCACCTGATGAGCGCGCAAAACACCGCGCTCCTCAAGGACCAGACCGACCAGTTTGTGCTGCACGCCGGCAGCCTGCTCGGCTTCCAGGGCCTTGCGCCCGATGAACTGCCGGGCGGCAGGTTCCCAGGCGATGGTCCAGGCCATATTGGACGCCAGCGGTGAAACATCTTGCTGGATGTCCTGACCGTAAAGGTTCATGCCGGCTTCGACCCGCAAGGTATCCCGCGCGCCAAGGCCGATGGGGGAAATTCCGGCACCGACCAGATCGTTGAAAAAGCCTGGTGCCTGATCGGCGGGTAGAATGATTTCCAGGCCGTCTTCGCCGGTATAGCCGGTGCGCGCGAGAAACCAGTCACCATCGGACAGACCTTCGAAGGGTTTGAGGAGCTGGATCAGGTTGCCGCGGGACTGGCTGACCAGTTCGGCAATTTTATGCCGGGCGTGGGGGCCCTGGATGGCCAGCATCGCCAGCTCGGAACGCTCGCGAAGTTGCACGTCGAAACCGTCGAGATGGGCTTGCATCCAGGCCATGTCCTGATCGCGGGTGGAGGCATTGACCACCAGGCGATAACCCTCATCGAGACGGTAGACGATCATGTCGTCGACGATGCCACCCTGCTCGTTGAGCATGGTGCTGTACAACGCACGGCCGGGGCTGTGCAGGCGTTCGACATCGTTGGCCAGCAAATGCTGGAGCCAGGCTTTGGCCTGGGAGCCGCCGACGTCGATTACGGTCATGTGGGATACATCGAAGACACCGCAATCGCGGCGCACCTGATGGTGTTCCTCGACCTGCGATCCGTAATGCAGAGGCATGTCCCAACCGCCAAAATCGACCATCTTCGCGCCGAGTGCGAGATGAAGGTCATACAGAGGCGTACGCTGTCCCATGGGTTTCTCCTTCCGGGCGTGGCGAAGGCGCGGGCAAGTGCTGCACGGACTGAATGCCTTGAAACAAAGGGCCTTCAGCCGATTTCAGCTACCTGGTCTGTCAGACGGACCGCACCGAATGCCGCGCATTGTAGCCGCAAGGTGTAGGACTGACACCTAGCTGTTTCGATGTGCCGAGCGCCGGATCAATCCGATGACCGGTAACAGCCCGACCAGCACCAGCGTCAACGCCGGCAAAGATGCTCTCGCCCATTCGCCCTCGCTGGTCATTTCGAAGATTCGCACCGCCAGCGTATCCCAGCCAAACGGGCGCATCAGCAGGGTCGCGGGCATTTCCTTGAGCACATCGACGAACACCAGCAGCGCAGCGCTCAACGTACCGGGTAGCAATAATGGCAGATACACTTTGAAAAACAGTCGCGGCCCACTGACGCCAAGGCTACGTGCCGCTTCGGGCAAAGATGGCCGTATACGCGCCAGGCTGCTTTCCAGCGGCCCGTAGGCCACCGCAACGAAGCGCACCAGATAGGCCAGCAACAACGCCGACAGACTGCCCAGCAGCAGCGGCTTGCCCGCGCCGCCGAGCCAGCTCGAGAGCGGGATCACCAGTTCGCGATCCAAGTAACTGAACGCCAGCATGATCGACACCGCCAGCACTGAACCCGGCAAGGCATAGCCCAGGTTGGCCAGACTGATCCCGGAACGAATGGCCCGGGTGGGCGCCAGTCGTCGGGCAAACGCCAGTAACAAGGCGACGCTGACGGTGATCAACGCCGCCATCGCCCCCAGATATAAGGTATGGACGATCAACCCGGTGTAGCGCTCGTCGAGATCGAAGCGCCCACGCTGCCAGAACCACACCGCCAATTGCAGCATCGGAATAACGAAAGCGCAGGCAAACACCAGCCCGCACCAGGTCGTGGCCGCCAGAGCCTTGAAGCCCCGCAGGTGATACAGCGCCTTGACCCGTGGGCGCTCGTTGCTCGCCCGATTGGCCCCACGGGCACGCCGTTCGCCGTACAGCACGAGCATCACCACCAGCAGCAACAGGCTGGCCAGTTGCGCGGCGGAGGACAGGCTGAAAAAACCGTACCAGGTCTTGTAGATCGCCGTGGTGAAGGTATCGAAGTTGAACACCGACACTGCGCCGAAATCCGCGAGGGTTTCCATCAGCGCCAATGCCACACCCGCACCGATGGCCGGCCGCGCCATGGGCAATGCCACCCGCCAGAACGCTTGCCAGGGCGATTGGCCAAGGACCCGCGCCGCTTCCATCAGACCTTTACCCTGGGCGAGGAAAGCCGTGCGGGCCAGCAGATATACGTAGGGATAGAAAACCAGCACCAGCACCACGATCACACCACCCGTGGAGCGCACGCGCGGCAACCGCAGGCCACTGCCGAACCACTCGCGCAGCAGGGTTTGCACGGGTCCGGCGAAATCCAGCAGGCCGACAAACACAAACGCCAGTACGTAGGCAGGTATCGCGAAGGGCAGCATCAGCGCCCAATCGAGCCAGCGTCGACCGGGAAATTCACAGAGGCTGGTCAGCCAGGCAAGGCTGACGCCCAGCAGGGTGACACCAGCACCGACACCGAGTACCAGCGTCAGCGTGTTGCCCAGCAGGCGCGGCATCTGTGTTTCCCACAGGTGCGACCAGATTTGAACGTCGATGGTTTGCCAGGAAAGCAGCAGTACGCTCAGGGGCAACAGGACCAGCGCAGCGATGGCGAAGACGACTGGATACCAGCGGCGTTGGGCGGGATGGGCCAAGGGAGTTCTCTAGAAATTACAGTTTTCACCCTGTTTGTGGCGAGGGAGCTTGCTCCCGCTGGGATGCGAAGCAGCCCCAAAATCTGGCTACCAGCATCCATTTTGTGAGTGCTGCGCACTCAAGCGGGAGCAAGCTCCCTCGCCACAGGGATAATGTTCAGCCTTGGCTTACAAGCAGGGGGGTAGATTGACTCAGTTCCAGCCAGCCTTGTCCATCAGGCGAATCGCTTCCGCCTGACGCTTGCCGGCGATTTCCACAGGCAAGGTATCAGCGATGAACTTGCCCCATGCGGCGACTTCAGCCGATGGCTGCACGGCCGGGTTCGCCGGGAATTCCTGGTTCACGTCGGCGAAAATTTTCTGCGCTTCAGGGGTGGTCATCCACTCCACCAGGGCCTTGGCCGCTTCCGGGTGCGGTGCATTCTTGGTCAGGCCGATGCCCGACAGGTTGATATGCACACCACGGTCGACCTGGTTCGGCCAGAACAACTTCACCGGCAGGTCTGGCTTCTGCTTGTGCAGACGACCGTAGTAGTAGGTATTGACGATACCGACATCGCACTGGCCGGCGTTGATCGCTTCCAGCACGGCGGTGTCGTCGGAGAACACGTCAGTGGACAGGTTCTTGACCCAGCCCTTGAGGATTTCCTCGGTCTTGTCGGCGCCGTGCACTTCGATCATGGTCGCGGTCAGGGACTGGTTATAGACCTTCTTCGCCGTGCGCAGGCACAGGCGGCCTTCCCATTGCTTGTCGGCCAGCGCTTCGTACGTGGTCAGTTCACCCGGTTTCACCCGGTCAGTGGAGTAGGCAATGGTCCGCGCCCGCAGGCTCAGGCCGGTCCAGGCATGGGAGGCGGCCCGGTATTGCAGCGGAATGTTGGCGTCGATGGTTTTCGAGGTGAATGGCTGGAGGATGCCCATCTGCTCGGCTTGCCAGAGGTTGCCGGCATCGACGGTGAGCAGCAGGTCGGCCGGCGTATTCGCGCCCTCGGCCTTGAGCCGCTGCATCAGTGGCGCTTCCTTGTCGGTGATGAACTTCACCTTCACGCCGGTCTTGGCGGTGTAGGCATCGAATACCGGCTTGATCAGCTCGTCGATTCGCGAGGAGTAGACCACCACTTCGTCAGCGGCCTGGGCGGCGGTGCTGCCGATCAGGGTCAAGGCCAGTGCAGTCAGTAGACGCTTCGGTGCCAACATGGGAGCGGTCCCTCGATTGAAAAATGAGTCCAAATGATAAGGACTCACATTTGCCTTCTCAATCGAAGCTGGCTGTGGAGGAGTTACCAGATGTTGCGCAGATTCAGCTGACCATTGTGGCGAGGGGGCTTGCCCGCTTCAGGGTTTGGCCAGCGCCGGCAAATCCCCGGTCAATCCCAGCGCTTCACGCACGAACAAGGCCTTGGCCTCGGGCATCTGCTCAACCAGTTTCAACCCGGTATTACGCAACCAGCGCACCGGCAACGGATCGGCCTGGAACAACCGTTCGAACCCTTCCATCGCCGCCATCAGCGCCAGGTTGTGGGGCATGCGCCGACGCTCGTAACGGCTGAGGACTTTCACATCCGCCAGGCGTTCGCCACGGGTTGTCGCTTGCAGCAACACTTCGGCCAGCACGGCGGCATCGAGGAATCCGAGATTCACACCCTGCCCCGCCAGCGGGTGAATGGTGTGGGCCGCGTCGCCGATCAACGCCAGGCCTTCAGCAACATAACGCTTGGCATGGCGCTGGCGCAGGGGCACACACAGGCGCGGGTCGGCGCTCAGCACTTCACCGAGTCGCCCTTCGAAGGCGCGCTCCAGTTCCTTGCAGAAACCCTGGTCATCCATCGCCATCAGGCGTTCGGCTTCGCCGGGTGTGGTCGACCAGACGATCGAACACCAATCCTGTTGGCCGTCGCGCTCAAGCGGCAGAAACGCCAACGGACCGTTGTCGGTGAAGCGCTGCCATGCCGTCATTTGATGCGGTTTGGCGCAACGCACGCTGGTGACGATGGCATGGTGCAGATAATCCCATTCCCGGGTCGCGACACCGGCCAGGCGTCGCACCGCCGAGTTGGCGCCATCCGCCGCGATCACCAGTGGCGCGCGCAGGGTGCGGCCATCGGCCAGGGTCAGCAGCCAGTCATCGCCGGAGCGGCGCATCTGCTCCAGCCGTGCATTGGCCAGCAACCCCAGGTCGCAGTCGTGCAGGCGCTCGAGCAAGGCATCCTGGACCACGCGGTTTTCGACGATATGCCCCAGCACCTCGGCATGCACACTGGCCGCCGAAAAATGGATTTGCCCGGTGCCGCTGCCATCCCAGACCTGCATGTCGGTGTAGGGACTGCTGCGCCGCCCGGCGATGCCATCCCAGACGCCAAGGCGCTCGAGAATCCGCTGGCTGGCGGCCGATAGGGCGCTCACCCGCGGTTCAAACGCGGCCTGGGCGTTGAACGGTTTGACGCTCATGGGGCTGCCGTCCAGCAGCAAGACTTCCAGCCCGCTGTCCTGCAACGCCAGCGCCAAGGCGCTGCCGACCATTCCGGCCCCGACAATCAGCAGATCTGCGCGCATTTCCATGCTTTAAGCCTGTCTCTCTTGCGGCTTGAGCCGCACGTAAAGGGTTTTCCCGACCCGCGCCACCAGGTGACCGGCGCCGTCATGAATGTCGACCTGCAATTGCGGCAGGTACTTTTCGCCATTCGCCGTCTGCCGGCGGATCTCGTCGAGCAAGGTGTCGTCGATGGTGAAGCGGGCGAATACCGGACCTTTGCCCGGCGCGATGAAATCGATGTCGGCGGCCTTGTCCCAGACGATGTACTTGCGCCCGAGGTTTTCCATCAGCATCAGCATGAAGAACGGATCGACCATCGAGTACAGGCTGCCACCGAACTGGGTGCCCACGTAGTTGCGGTTGTACCAGCCCAGCCCCATGGAGACCCGCACGTCGCGAAAATCATCGCTGATGTGCTGCACCCGCACGCCTGCACCGAAGTACGGCGGGTAAAAGCTCATGAAAAAGCGCATCAGGCGGGCCTTTCCGAATCGGCGGATCAACCAGTTACGCATCCGGTCGCGTCCCCAGCCCCATCGCCTGCCGGGCGAACCAGCGCTTGGCCGGTGGCAACAGGTCGAGACCGAGCAAGCCGATGTTGCGCCCCAGGGACACCAGCGGCTGGGTGCTGCCGAACAGGCGCGTGACCTGGTCGGAGAAGCCCACGGTGAGGTTCTGATCGAGACGCTGGCGTTCGCGGTAGGCCTGCAACGTGGCGAAATCGCCCAAGGCTTTTTCGCTGGCGAGCAATGCATCGGCCAGGGCCTGGGCATCGCGCAGGGACAGGTTGAACCCCTGGCCGGCAATCGGATGCAGGCTGTGTGCCGCGTTGCCGAGCACCGCCAGATGCGGACGCACCTGTTCTTCGGCCTCGACCAGTGTCAGCGGATACAGATGCCGTGCCCCCACCTGTTTCAAGGTGCCGAGGCGATAACCGAACACACCCTGCAACTCGCTGAGGAAGCTGCGCTCATCCAGGGCCGCCAGGCGCTGCGCGTCCATGCCCAGGCGAGTCCAGACCAGCGCGCAGCGATTTTCCGGCAGCGGCAGCAACGCCATCGGGCCTTCGTCGGTGAACCGCTCGAAGGCCATGCCGTTGTGCGCTTCACTCGGGGTGATGTTGGCGATCAACGCGCTCTGGTTGTACGGACGCTTGCGAATGCCGATCCCCAGTTGCTCGCGCAGGCCGGAGCGGCCGCCATCGGCGAGCACCGCGAGGTCGCATTCCAGGATGGTTTCATCGTTGAGGGTCAGGCGATAGCCATCGGTCAGCGGCTCCATGCGGGTGACTTCCGCCGGGCAGCGCCAACTGATCACATCCTTGTCCAGGCCTTGCCACAGGCATTGGCCGAGCCAGGCGTTTTCAACGACATAACCCAGCGCCGGAACGCCCTCTTCCATCGCCGACAACCGAGCCGTCGAGAAACGCCCACGGTCGGACACATGAATCTGCTTGATCGGCTCGGCGCGGCGGGAGACTTCCTGCCAGACGCCCAACCGTTGATAAATCTGCCGCGAGCCGAAGGACAACGCCGAGGAACGCGCATCGTAACTCGGTTGATACGTATCCCCCGGTGCGAACGGCTCGATCAGCACGATCTTCCAGCCCCGGGCCTTGGCCCCCGCCTGCAAGGCCAGCGCCAGACTCGCACCGACCAGCCCGCCACCAATGATTGCCAGGTTGACTCGACTCATGCCGCTTGTGTCCGTGCAGCGGCCATCAGGGCCTCGATATCGGCGACGGTTTTCGGCACGCCGCCCGTCAATATTTCACAGCCGGTTTTGGTGACCACTACGTCGTCCTCGATGCGCACGCCAATGCCGCGCCATTTCTTCGCCACGTTCTGGTTGTCCGGGGCGATGTAGATTCCCGGCTCCACGGTCAGCGCCATGCCGACTTCCAGCACGCGCCACTCGCCGCCGACCTTGTACTCGCCGACGTCATGTACATCCATGCCCAGCCAGTGACCGGCGCGGTGCATGTAAAACGCTTTGTAGGCTTCGCTGGCGATCAGTTCGTCGACGTTGCCCTGGAGCAGCCCCAGCTTGACCAGCCCGGCCGTGATGACCCGGACTGTCGCTTCGTGCGCCTGATTCCAGTGTTTGTTCGGGGCGATTTCAGCAAAGGCGGCTTCCTGGGAAGCCAGCACCAATTGGTAAATCGCTTTCTGTTCCGCTGAATACTTGCCGCTGACCGGAAAGGTGCGGGTGATGTCGCTGGCGTAGCAGTCGATCTCACAACCGGCGTCGATCAGCACCAGATCACCGTCCTTGAGCAACGCGTCATTCTGCTGGTAATGCAGGATGCAACTGTTGCGCCCCGCCGCGACGATCGACCCGTAGGCCGGCATCTTCGCCCCGCCCTTGCGGAATTCGTAATCGAGCTCGGCTTCCAGGCTGAATTCGTGCAAGCCAGCGCGACAAGCCTGCATCGCCCGCACATGCGCCTGGGCGGAAATCCGCGCCGCCTCGCGCATCACTTTCACTTCTGCCGCCGATTTATACAGGCGCATGTCGTGCAGCAGATGATCCAGGGCAACGAACTCGTTCGGCGGCTGGGCACCGAGGTTGGCCTTGGAGCGGATCACGTTGATCCACTCCATCAGGTGGCGGTCGAATTCCGGGTTGCTGCCCATGGCCGAATACACCCGGTCACGGCCTTCGATCAAGCCCGGCAGGATGTCGTCGATATCGGTGATGGGAAAGGCGTCGTCGGCGCCGAAGTCGCGAATCGCGCCTTCTTGCCCGGCACGCAGGCCATCCCACAGCTCGCGCTCGGCGTTGCGTTCGCGGCAGAACAGAATGTATTCGCCATGCACCCGGCCCGGCATCAACACCAGCACGGCCTGGGGCTCGGGAAAACCGCTGAGGTACTGGAAGTCGCTGTCCTGGCGGTAAACGTGCTCGACGTCGCGGTTACGAATGGCCACCGCGGCGGCGGGCAGGATGGCGATGCTGTTGGGTTCCATCTGCGCCATCAGGGCCTTGCGGCGACGGCTGTATTCCGATTTCGGGATATGGATCATGGGCAGATGGCGTTCCCTGGCAAACGATTAGTGCAGCGACGGTTTGGCGGCAGCCGGCACGTCTTTTTTGGTCTCGGAGAACAGCAGCAGCGGAGCGACGCGCAGGTACTCCATGACTTCCATATAGTCGCTTTCGCCGTCTTCGGACTCTTCCAGGGCGTCTTGTACCTGGGAAATAGCCGCGAGGTCCTGCAACACTTCGGTGGCCTCGGTGCTGAGCATGCTGCTGTCACGGCAGTTCAAGCCGAAGCCGCTGAGGAAACCCTGGCACCACTGGCCCAGTGCGACGGCACGTTCGGTGAGCGGGGCATCGTCGGTAGGCAACAGCAGAACGACGGTCACGTCATCGCCGGTGAGTTCGCCTTTCACCATCGCTTGCAGGCCGATAAGGGCGTTGCGAACGTTGTCCTGCGGCTCGCTTTCGAGCAGTTCGGCGGCGTCGACAAGCCAGCCTTCGGCGTCGAAACCGGCGCCGGCGCAGCTGCGGCCGAGCAACAGGCCGTGCAGTTCAGCAGGCGAGACGTTGTGACCGCTGGAAGTCAGCAGGGTGGCGAAACCTTGGTACGGGGAATTCTGAATGGTCATGGGCAGCTAGGCGCCAGACGGCGCTATGTCTAGAATGAAGGCCTTGTATCCTACATCGACTACCCCTGTAGGAGCGAGCTTGCTCGCGATGGTCGCCAACGATAACGCTGGGTACCTGACGCCCCGCGGCGCTCTCAGGTTCATCGCGAGCTCGCTCCTACAGTCCGCCACCCATCAGACAGTGAAGACAATGGAAGACACCGACCTGCAAGCGCTGATGGCCAGACTCGAGTTGCTGATTACTCGAGTCGAGCAACTTAAGAGTCAAAACGGACTCTTACTAGCTCAGGAAAAGACCTGGCGCGAGGAACGCGCGCACCTCATTGAAAAAAACGAAATCGCCCGGCGTAAGGTCGAATCGATGATTTCGCGCCTCAAGGCCCTGGAGCAAGACTCATGAGTTCAAGCAATAGCGTCACCGTGCAGATTCTCGACAAAGAGTATTCGATCATCTGCCCTCAGGAAGAGCGCAGCAATCTGGTCAGCGCCGCCCGTTATCTGGACGGCAAGATGCGCGAGATTCGCAGCAGCGGCAAAGTCATCGGCGCCGACCGTATCGCCGTGATGGCTGCGCTGAACATCACCCACGATCTGCTGCACAAGGAAGAACGCCCGGATATCCAGGCCAGCGGCTCGACCCGCGAACAGGTTCGCGACCTGCTCGATCGCGTCGATCTGGTGCTCGCCACCGATCCGGACGTCACCAAAGGCTGATTCGCGTCGTCGCTTGCGTTATACTGCCCTCACTCCCTGGGGTGTTTGCCAGTTGGCGATGTCCCTGAGCCGATTTGCTATACCCTGGAGGTTGCACGTTGGGCTGGTGTGCATGTCCGCTAGACGGAAAGCCTTAAAGCCTACTGCATCTTCCACCTTGAACTTTCGGGTTCAAGGGCTAAGTCGACAGCGACACATTCGGGGAGCCTGATTCCAGTCCAATGCCGGTTTTAATACCGGCATTGGCGTTTTTACTGCTCTGCTTTTTTACAGAGGCGCTTTACGTAACCGTATTGCCGAAGCCAAAATCCATGACCGAACCTGCGCTGCTCCCCCGCCCGCAACTTCGACGCATGCTGCGCAAGGCCCGCCGCGCCCTGACACCCAGTCAGCAGCGCCTGGCCGCTCGCGGGCTGTACAAGCAACTGGCCCAGCAACCGCTGTTCCGCCGCGCCAAACACATCTCGCTCTATCTGCCGACCGACGGTGAAATTGATCCGCGCCTGTTGCTGCGTGCCGCACAGCGCCGGGGCAAGGCCACTTATCTACCGGTCCTGAGCGCCTGGCCGCGAACCAAAATGGTGTTCCAGCGCATCCGCCCCGGTGAAAAACTCAAACCCAATCGCTTCCGTATTCTCGAGCCACGGGCCAACCTCGCCCGGCAGCGCAAGATCTGGGCGCTGGACCTGGTGCTGTTGCCATTGGTGGGGTTTGACGATGTCGGCGGACGCCTGGGGATGGGCGGCGGCTTCTACGACCGGAGCCTGGCTTATCTGGCACGACGAAACGACTGGCGCAAGCCGACGCTGTTGGGGCTGGCCCATGAATGTCAGAAGGTTGAGCGATTGGCTCAGGCGAGCTGGGATGTGCCGCTGCAAGGAACGGTAACGGACAAGGCCTGGTATTACGCAGGCTAGGCGCCACTTCGATCAGTGGCGCCGAGGCAACAGGCTCAGCGCTTGAAGGCGGTCGACTGTTGCTGCAATTGGGCAAGCTCGACCGGCGCATCGGTCTTGTTGGCCCACAGGCTCTGGGCGTAGCCAGTGGTCACGACGCCAAGGCCAAACAAAATGACCAAAATCCATAGTAAATCCGGTTTGCGTTTCATCGATTGCCCCCCAAAGGCATATCTACACGATGACAGCAGCGGTTTCCGTTTGTAGGCCGTGCAGCAGCGTCAAGCATTGAAGGCCGGCATTTTGCGGCAACGTGAACCGCTGCGCAAATGCTGACGTCAACCGACCGTCGGTTTGTCATAAAATTGTCGACAAGCTGCTCAAACACCTCGCAAGGAGCAACAGACATGGCCTATTGGCTGATGAAATCCGAGCCCGACGAACTCTCGATCAAAGGCCTGGAAAAGCTCGGAAAAGCGCGCTGGGATGGGGTTCGCAACTATCAGGCACGCAATTTCCTGCGGGCCATGGCGGTGGGGGACGAGTTCTTTTTCTATCATTCCAGCTGTCCCGAGCCGGGAATTGCCGGAATCGGCAAAATTGTCGAAGCCGCGTATCCGGACCCGACGGCACTGGAGCCGGAAAGTCATTACTACGATCCCAAGGCCACCCCGGACAAAAATGCCTGGAGTGCGATCGACGTCGCCCATGTCGAGACGTTTGCCCGGGTGCTGAAGCTGGATTATCTGAAGCAGCAGACGGCACTGGCCGAGATGCCGTTGGTGCAGAAAGGCTCGCGGCTTTCGGTGATGCCGGTGACGGCGGAGCAGTGGGCGGCGGTGGTTGCTTTAAAGCCTTGAGTCATTTGTTGCCTGTACCGGCCTTTTCGCGAGCAAGCCCGCACCCACAGTGGATTGGTGTTGGAACAGGATCATAAGTCCACCACGCAACCCTGTGGGAGCGGGCTTGCTCGCGAAGAGGCCCGTCAGGACAGCGAAAGTCTTATTGGATGATCAGGTTGTTGAACAACAGATCCTCAACCACCGGCTTGCCGGTTTCGTCGTTCATTACCTGCTGGGTCTGCTTCAGGGCTTCCTGACGCAGCTTTTCCTTGGCCTCGACGTTGTTCATCGTCTCGGTGGTCTGCTGGGCGAACAGCGCGACCAATTGATTGCGGATCAAAGGTTCATTGGCCTTTACCGCCTTGGTCGCCTCGTCACCGGTCACCCGCAAGGCCACATCCGCCTTGTAAACCTTGAGCTTGGGCGTGCCATCCAGCCCGTAGTTACCCACGAATGGCGGACTCAAGGTGATGTAGTTGACCTTTGGCGCAGCTTCACCTTCTTTGGCTTCTTCGGCCACCGCTGCCACAGGCAGAGACAGGGCCAGCAACAACATGATCCACGCTTTCACAATTCGCTCCTTATCCGGTTTGCGGCCTAGCATAACGACCCGCCACGCCAGCACAAGCTTATGGCTGACTATCAGGGCCAGGCATGCTCGTTGACCCATCAACTCACACACCTACACTTATCGGCCATCACTCCCAAAGGAATAGCCCTGATGAAAGCCGTGCTGTGCAAAGCCTTCGGCCCTGCCGAATCGCTGGTGCTGGAAGAGGTCGCCAGCCCTGTCGCGAAGAAGAATGAAATCCTGCTGGACGTGCACGCCGCCGGGGTCAACTTCCCCGACACGCTGATCATCGAGGGCAAGTACCAGTTCAAGCCGCCCTTCCCGTTCTCTCCGGGTGGCGAAGCCTCAGGCGTGGTCAGCGCCGTGGGTGAAAAGGTCAGCCACCTGAAAGTCGGTGACCGGGTCATGGCCCTGACCGGTTGGGGCAGTTTTGCCGAACAGGTCGCCGTGCCGGGCTACAACGTGTTGCCGATCCCGCCGTCCATGGATTTCAACACCGCCGCCGCCTTCAGCATGACCTACGGCACCTCGATGCATGCCCTCAAGCAGCGCGGCAACCTGCAACCGGGCGAAACCCTGCTGGTGCTGGGTGCTTCCGGCGGCGTCGGCCTGGCCGCGGTTGAAATCGGCAAGGCCATGGGCGCCCGGGTGATCGCCGCTGCCAGCAGCGCGGAGAAACTCGCCGTCGCCAAGGCCGCCGGTGCCGATGAGCTGATCAACTACAGCGAAACCAGCCTCAAGGACGAAATCAAACGCCTGACTGATGGCCAGGGCGCCGACGTGATCTACGACCCGGTCGGCGGCGACCTGTTCGACCAGGCCATCCGCGCCATCGCCTGGAACGGCCGCCTGCTGGTGGTCGGCTTCGCCAGCGGGCGCATCCCCGAATTGCCAGTGAACCTGGCGCTGCTCAAAGGCGCGGCGGTGCTCGGCGTGTTCTGGGGCTCCTTCGCCCAGCGCCAGCCGCAAGACAATGCGGCGAACTTCCAGCAGCTGTTTGGCTGGTTTGCCGAAGGCAAGTTGAAGCCACTGGTGTCGCAGGTGTATCCGCTGGGCAACGCAGCGCAGGCCATCAATGACCTTGGCCAGCGTAAAGCAGTCGGAAAAGTGGTGGTGCAGGTTCGCTGAAGCTCTATCTGCAAAAAAAGCGCGGCCAACTAGCCGCGCTCTTTTTTGCCGTCAAAGCAACACCCGTATCTCCTTCGGCAAAAAATGCACGTAGCGGCTCGCCGGATGCACATTACAGCGCTGCACGATCGAATGAGCGCTGGCATTGAGCTTGGCAATCAGCGCCAAACGTTTCTCCTCCGGCAATTGAGTCGGTGAAAGCGAGTGGGTCAGGTAACCGCGGGTCCAGCTGAAAACCGGCAGGTCCACCCATGAGGAAGTGGCAATGTTCAACGATGCCCGTGCGATGGCACTGCATTTGAGCCGCTTCAACTCCTTGTTGACGTGGAAAGGATGTTCGCTGTCCAGCCTGAAATTCATGGGCGCGATCACGATGACTTGCGCAGGCTGATCCTCGGTAATCTTCCATGGTTTGAACCGCCACTGGTTGACGGCTGCCAGTGAAGCCTCACCGAGTTCGGGATGCGCATCTTCCAAAATCTCGGCGTTGCTGACTGAACCATTGGCCTTAACGGTCAGGCTGACACGCACCATGCCGACAACACCGGCGCGGTAAAGCGCCACTGGATAAACCGGCTTGGGATTATTCTCGGGTATCAGGAATACTTCCCCGGCCCTGACATCCGCAGAAACCAGCAATAAGAGCCCACACAACCACCACCGCATCTCCCTCTCCCTTCGCCTGCAACGCCAGACCTGGCAACAGCACAAAGGTTACGGGGCGATGTCGTCCGGCATAACGTCATGGCTTCCGCTTTGAACGAAGGACCTTTCCCAAAAACCTGCCCTGTTTTCAGCACATCAAAGTCCTCAATACGAAAACAGGTAACGCTTCCTACAACGCCCCTCACTTACACCTGAGCGACATGTTCATAAAGGAACACTCGATATCCAACATTTCCGCTGTTTTGCCGATGAGAACCGGTGCTATTTTCGGTAACGAAACTGTAACATTCGTATCCGCAGTCAAAACAAGAAATTTGGAGCTCTTGAATGTTTGCTTTCTTTCGTCCTGCCGCACATCAGGCTCCATTGCCTGAAGAAAAAATAGACAGCACCTACCGACGCCTGCGCTGGCAGATTTTCGCCGGCATCTTCATTGGCTATGCCGGTTACTACCTGCTGCGCAAGAACTTCTCCCTGGCCATGCCGTACCTGATCGACGAAGGTTACTCCCGTGGCCAGCTGGGCCTGGCGATGTCCGCTATCGCGATTGCCTACGGCTTGTCGAAGTTTCTGATGGGCCTGGTGTCCGACCGTTCCAACCCGCGCTTCTTCCTGCCGTTCGGCCTGCTGGTGTCGGCCGGGGTGATGTTCGTATTCGGTTTCGCGCCCTGGGCGACGTCCAGCGTGACCATGATGTTCATTCTGCTGTTCATCAACGGCTGGGCGCAGGGCATGGGTTGGCCGCCGAGTGGCCGGACCATGGTGCACTGGTGGTCGCAGAAGGAACGTGGCGGCGTGGTGTCCGTGTGGAACGTGGCGCACAACGTCGGTGGCGGCCTGATCGGCCCGTTGTTCCTGATCGGCATGGGCCTGTTCAATGACTGGCACGCCGCGTTCTACGTGCCGGCAGCCGTGGCGCTGGCGGTAGCGGTGTTTGCCTTTGTGACCATGCGCGACACCCCGCAATCAGTTGGCCTGCCGCCGATCGAGCAGTACAAGAACGACTACCCGGAAGGCTACGACGCCAGCCACGAAGAGGAATTCAGCGCCAAGGAAATCTTCGTCAAATACGTGCTGCGCAACAAAATGCTCTGGTACATCGCCATGGCCAACGTCTTTGTCTATCTGCTGCGCTACGGCGTGCTCGACTGGGCGCCGACCTACCTCAAGGAGGCCAAGAGTTTCACCGTGGATAAAACCTCCTGGGCGTACTTTTTCTACGAGTGGGCTGGCATCCCGGGCACGCTGCTGTGCGGCTGGATGTCGGACAAGATCTTCCGTGGCAACCGTGGCCTGACCGGCATGGTGTTCATGGCACTGGTGACGGTCGCGACGCTGGTTTACTGGCTCAACCCGGCCGGCAATCCGATGGTCGACATGATCGCGCTGCTTTCCATTGGCTTCCTGATCTACGGCCCGGTGATGCTGATCGGCCTGCAGGCACTGGAACTGGCACCGAAGAAAGCGGCCGGTACGGCGGCAGGCTTCACCGGCCTGTTCGGTTACCTGGGCGGTTCGGTCGCGGCCAGTGCAGCGATGGGCTACACCGTGGACCATTTCGGTTGGGACGGCGGCTTCGTGCTGCTGGTCGGCGCTTGCCTGCTGGCGATGGCCTTCCTGGCCCCGACGCTACGGCACAAACAAGTCGCCAGTCAGGGCCGCGAAGCACTCGCTTGATCGGCCTTTGATTTACAGCGCTTGAGCCGCGCCTCCAGATTCCGGTCTGGCATGGCGTGGCTGCGCAGGGCGTGCGCGGTCTGCTCGACATAATCGCGAGTGGTGCCGTAGCGCCCGCAAGCGTTTTCGAATACATGGCTCAGCACATGGTCCGGCAAGTTGCCGGCATAGCTGGGCAGATGTCGCTCCAGAACGAATCCCAATGCCTGAACCTGGCTGCCATCTTCGAGACGGCAGTTGAGCCAGTGCGGGCGGTAGGAAGGGAAAGGCATCTCGCGCTGCCAAAGTGCGTACAACGAGGCCTCGAGTTGCTCTTCGGGCAGGCGATAGGCGAAACCGCTGCAAGAGCCGCCGCGATCAAGGCCAAACACCAGGCCGGGCATCTCCGGCGTACCACGATGTTCGTGGGACCACAGGTACAACCCGCGATGGTAGCCATGCACCCGGCCGCGAACCCGCTCAACCGCCGTGCATTCAGGGCGCCAGATCAGCGAACCATAGGCAAACAACCATACCGGTCCACCCTTGTGGCGGGCCATGGTCGACTGCATCGAGCTGAGTAATTGTTCGTGAGTGAGCTGCGGCCCCAGATCGAGCCGCGGAGGGTAAGCCAGATTCAAAAAAGCAGATTCGATGGCGCTCATGGCGAATAGCGTTCAGCTCCCCGCGGGTGAAGAATTACTTAATAGAACGCACCGCTGTAACAATAAGGCACATAAGTTTTAAGGCAATTTAAATGCCATGGCATCGTTCTTAAGTAATTGCCTGACAGGGATATAACCTACCGAAATTTATAAAAGTTTATAAATACCGATAGGCTATATAGGGGGTTATAACCTGTAGGAGCGAGCCTGCTCGCGATGGTCGTTACGATGACGCGGGGAGTCTGGCTGCCCGCGGCGTTCATGAGTCCATCGCGAGCAAGCTCGCTCCTACAGGGGCTCGCATCAGGATCTAGGCGCATACGCAAATACATCGGCGCGCATCTGATGGGCATCCATCCCAGCTTCAACCAGCGCATCCAGCGTGCCGTAGACCATGGCCGGAGAGCCGCTGGCGTATACGTGCAGCGGCTTGAGATCAGGAAAATCTTCGCAGACCGCTTCATGCAACATGCCGCATCGCCCTTCCCAACTGCATTGATCGCTGACGACCTTGTGCAAGAACAGATTGGGCAGCTTCAGCCATTCGTCCCAATGCTCGACTTGATAATAGTCTTCTGGACGACGCACACCCCAATACAGATGCACCGGATGCTTGAAACCCGAGGCCCGGCAATGTTCGATCAGACCGTGGACCTGGCCCATGCCGGTACCGGCGGCGATCAATACGAGAGGACCGTCCGGCAACTCCTCCAGGTGGGTGTCGCCAAACGGCAACTCGACCCGCACCATGCTGTTGCGCTGGAGTTGTTCGATCAGGCTCAGCGCACTGGATTCGCGCGCCAGTACGTGGATTTCCAGGTCGCGCCCCGCGTGGGGTGCCGAGGCCAGGGAGAAAGCGGACTTTTCGCCGTTCTCGCGTTCGATCATCAGGTACTGACCGGCGTGGTAGCGCGGCGGTTTGCCGGCCGGGGCCCGCAGTCGCACGCGCCAGGTGTCGCCGCCCACGTCCTTGCACTCAATGACCTGACACGACACGTTACGCACCGGCAGTTCTCCCAGCGCGAGCACGCCATCCCACAGCACGATGCAGTCTTCCAGCGGCTCCGCTATGCAAGTGTAGAACTCGCCATGATCACGCACATCGCCGGTCTGCTCGACCCGCCCTTCCACCAGCAGCGCCGCGCACACGTGGCAATTGCCGTTGCGGCAACTTTGCGGGCACTCGTAGCCCAGTCGTCGCGCGCCATCGAGAATCCGCTCGCCGGGCAATATCTCAAGCACTGCTCCGGAGGGCTGCAAGGTTACACGCATCAATCTATTCCTAACTGATTCCAGATGGCATCGATCCGCTGGGTCACGGCATCGTCCTTGACGATGACGCGGCCCCACTCACGGGTAGTTTCGCCCGGCCATTTATGCGTGGCATCGAGGCCCATTTTCGACCCCAGGCCGGACACCGGCGAAGCGAAGTCCAGATAGTCGATCGGCGTGTTGTCGATCATCACCGTGTCGCGCTTGGGGTCCATGCGCGTGGTGATGGCCCAGATCACGTCATTCCAGTCCCGGGCGTTGATATCGTCGTCGGTGACGATAACGAACTTGGTGTACATGAACTGTCGCAAAAACGACCAGACACCCAGCATTACCCGCTTGGCGTGGCCCGGATACGACTTTTTCATGGTCACGATGGCCATGCGGTACGAGCAACCTTCGGGCGGCAGATAGAAATCGGTGATCTCCGGGAACTGCTTCTGCAGGATCGGCACGAACACTTCATTCAACGCCACGCCGAGTATCGCGGGCTCATCCGGTGGACGGCCGGTGTAGGTGCTGTGGTAGATCGGCTTGATCCGGTGGGTGATGCGCTCGACGGTGAACACCGGGAAGCTGTCGACTTCGTTGTAGTAACCGGTGTGGTCGCCGTACGGACCTTCATCGGCCATCTCGCCGGGATGGATCACGCCTTCGAGGATGATTTCGGCGGTGGCCGGCACTTGCAGGTCGTTGCCGCGGCACTTCACCAGCTCAGTGCGGTTACCGCGCAACAGGCCTGCGAAGGCGTATTCGGAAAGGCTATCGGGCACCGGCGTCACGGCGCCGAGAATGGTCGCAGGGTCAGCACCCAGCGCGACGGCAACAGGGAACGGTTGGCCCGGATGCTTTTCGCACCACTCGCGATAATCCAGCGCACCGCCACGGTGACTCAGCCAGCGCATGATGACTTTATTGCGGCCAATCACCTGCTGACGGTAGATACCGAGGTTCTGTCGATCCTTGTTCGGTCCCTTGGTGACGGTCAGGCCCCAGGTGATCAGCGGCGCAACGTCGCCTGGCCAGCAGGTCTGTACTGGTAGCGTCGAGAGGTCGACGTCGTCGCCTTCGATGACCACTTCCTGGCAGATCGCGTCTTTGACCACCTTGGGTGCCATCGAGATGATCTTGCGGAAGATCGGCAGCTTGGACCAGGCGTCCTTCAGGCCTTTCGGCGGCTCGGGTTCCTTGAGGAACGCCAGCAGCTTGCCGATTTCGCGCAGTTCGCTGACCGCCTCGGCGCCCATGCCCAGCGCCACCCGCTCGGGGGTACCGAACAGGTTGCCGAGCACCGGGATGTCATAGCCGGTGGGCTTTTCGAAAAGCAGGGCCGGGCCCTTGGCGCGCAAGGTACGGTCGCAGACCTCGGTCATTTCGAGTACTGGGGACACCGGAACCTGGATGCGCTTGAGTTCACCGCGCTGTTCCAGGCCGCTGATAAAGTCGCGCAAGTCGCGATACTGCATGCGTAAGCCTCGTGTTGGCCGTGGCGTTCGGGGCAGGCAGTTTAGCGCCGAACCCTCCGGTTCAGAACCATGAACTGCCGCCTGAGCAAAATTCAGATAACAAAAAGCCGGGTTTCCCCGGCTCTAGTGCCCTTATCGACTTACTTGCGTTTCATCGACAGGAAGAACTCATCGTTGGTCTTGGTCGTTTTCAGCTTGTCGACCAGGAACTCGATGGCAGCGACTTCATCCATAGGATGCAGCAGCTTGCGCAGAATCCACATGCGCTGCAGCTCGTCGTCGGCAGTCAGCAACTCTTCGCGGCGGGTGCCGGAACGGTTGATGTTGATGGCCGGGAACACGCGCTTTTCAGCGATGCGACGATCCAGAGGCAGCTCCATGTTGCCGGTGCCTTTGAATTCCTCGTAGATCACTTCGTCCATCTTCGAACCGGTTTCAACCAGTGCGGTGGCGATGATGGTCAGCGAGCCGCCTTCTTCGATGTTCCGCGCGGCGCCGAAGAAACGCTTCGGTTTCTCCAGGGCGTGGGCATCGACACCACCGGTGAGCACTTTGCCGGAGCTCGGGATCACGGTGTTGTAGGCACGGGCCAGACGGGTGATGGAGTCGAGCAGGATCACCACGTCCTTCTTGTGCTCGACCAGGCGCTTGGCCTTCTCGATCACCATTTCAGCAACCTGCACGTGTCGGGTTGGTGGCTCGTCGAACGTCGAGGCAACCACTTCGCCGCGCACGGTGCGCTGCATTTCGGTTACTTCTTCCGGACGTTCGTCGATCAGCAGCACGATCAGATGAACTTCCGGGTTGTTACGCGCGATGTTCGCGGCAATGTTCTGCAGCATGATCGTCTTGCCCGCTTTCGGCGGTGCAACGATCAGACCGCGCTGGCCTTTGCCGATCGGGGCGCACAGGTCGATGACTCGACCGGTCAAGTCTTCGGTGGAACCGTTACCGGCTTCCATCTTCATGCGCACGGTCGGGAACAGCGGGGTCAGGTTCTCGAAGAGAATCTTGTTTTTCGCGTTTTCCGGACGGTCGTAGTTGATCGTGTCGACCTTGAGCAGCGCGAAATAACGCTCGCCTTCCTTCGGAGGGCGGATCTTGCCAACGATGGTGTCACCGGTGCGCAAGTTGAAACGGCGGATCTGGCTCGGCGAGACGTAGATATCGTCTGGGCCGGCGAGATAGGAAGCGTCAGCGGAGCGCAGGAAGCCGAAGCCGTCCTGGAGAATCTCCAGCACGCCATCACCGGAGATTTCCTCACCGCTTTTCGCGTGCTTCTTGAGCAGGGAGAAAATCACGTCCTGCTTGCGCGAACGGGCCATATTTTCTATGCCCATCTGTTCGGCCAATTCGAGCAGTTCGGTAATCGGCTTTTGCTTGAGTTCAGTCAGATTCATATAGGAATGACGTAATCATTTATGGAGGGGGGAAATTAAGCTTTTGGCTTAATGAGGCCGCGCCGCTGAGAAGGCGACAGGATCGCGTACTTATTCGAAAAGGAGTGCGTCGGCGACGGCTAGCAGGGGGCAATGGAGAAACCAGTGCGGGGCCGAATGTACCACCTGAGTTTGGGAGCGTCTAGCCCTGAATACGCAAAAAGCCCCGCTATTTGCGGGGCTTTTTCATGACACTTTGCAGCGACGCTTAGATGTTGGCGTCGAGGAAAGCAGCCAGTTGCGACTTCGACAGTGCGCCGACCTTGGTCGCTTCAACGTTGCCGTTCTTGAACAGCATCAGAGTCGGGATACCGCGCACGCCATGCTTGGCCGGGGTTTCCTGGTTCTCGTCGATGTTCAGCTTGGCAACGGTCAGCTTGCCTTTGTAAGTCTCGGCAATTTCGTCCAGAACCGGAGCGATCATTTTGCAAGGGCCGCACCATTCAGCCCAGTAGTCGACCAGGACAGCGCCTTCGGCCTTGAGTACGTCGGCTTCGAAGCTAGCGTCGCTAACGTGTTTGATAAGATCGCTGCTCATGGAATTCTCCAGGTTGTAAGCAAAAAAACGTGGCCCATCATAGCTGCCCTTCCCTCGTTCAGGAAGGTGCAGATGATTGAGTCTCGCTATGGTGATTCATGAGTTTGGGTATAGCTCAGGTCATGCAGTGGCGGGAGCGATGAACGCAATTCCGGTACGCAAAGCGGCATTGCGTACGTGCTCTTGCATGGCTTTTTGCGCGGCGCCAGACGCTCGGCGAGCCAGCGCACGAAGGATCTTGCGGTGTTCCTGCCAGGTTTCCATGGCCCGCTCGGCCCGGATGAACGGTAGCTTCTGGCTCTCCAGGAAGATGTCGGCGCTGGCAGTCAGGATACTCAGCATTGCCTGATTGCCGCTGGCCAGCAGGATGCGCCGGTGGAATTCAAAGTCCAGGCGCGCCGCTGCTTCGAAGTCGCCGGACTTCAGTTCGCTGCGCATGGCGGCGACATTGTCTTCCAGCACATCGAGCTCGTCGGTACTCAAGGTTACCGCCGCCAACCCGGCCGCAAAGCCCTCCAGCGCATAACGCAACTGGAAGATATCCAGCGGCGAAGCCTGCGCCGCGAACGGCCAGCCCGGCGCGGCCTCGCCTCGCGGCAACTCCACCGGCGCCTGCACGAACACACCTTTACCCGGCTGGATGCTGATGACGCCCAGCGCACTCAGGGACGACAAGGCCTCCCGTAAAGAAGCCCGGCTTACGCCCAGTTGCAGCGCCAGGTCCCGTTGCGAAGGCAAGGCATCCCCTGGCCCGAAGCCCTGCTCGGTAATCAGTTTACGGATGGCTTGCAGCGCCACCTCGGGTACGGCGCGGGAGATCGAGTTCATGGTTTTCCAAACGAACCAGGCCAATGTGCGCTCAGTTGTAAAGCTATTCGCAACGCTGGGCAAGTCGTGCCCCATGGGGGTTCGGTGATTTTCACGGCTGCGCCATCGGGGTGCGAAACGCAACCTTACTGTTCAGACCAGTAAGACCGTGCAACGCCAGCAAAACCGCACTCTGGCACCCTCAAACAGCCATGTTGGCATGGCCCATGCTCTGTCGATCCGCAGAAATCACTTCTTGCCGATCCGGAGATTTGCCATGACCCAGCGTTACAGCGCCCTCCTCGCAGCCCTGTTTGCCAGCCTGATGCTGAGCCAGGCACCCGCCCACGCCGACGGTCTGGAGGATGTGGTCAAGCGCGGCGTGCTCAAGGTTGCCGTGCCCCAGGACTTCCCGCCCTTCGGCTCGGTCGGGCCGGACATGAAGCCCCGTGGCCTCGACATCGACACCGCGAAACTGCTGGCGGACCAACTCAAGGTCAAACTCGAACTGACCCCGGTCAACAGCACCAATCGCATCCCGTTCCTGACCACCGGCAAGGTCGACCTGGTGATTTCCAGCCTCGGCAAGAACCCGGAGCGTGAGAAGGTCATCGACTTCTCCCGCGCCTACGCGCCGTTCTATCTCGCCGTGTTCGGTCCGCCAGATGCCGACATCAAGACCCTGGACGACCTCAAGGGCAAGACCATCAGCGTCACCCGCGGCGCCATCGAAGACATCGAGCTGACCAAGGTTGCTCCCGAAGGCGTGACCATCAAACGCTTCGAAGACAACAACTCGACCATCGCCGCGTACCTGGCCGGACAAGTCGACCTCATCGCCAGCGGCAACGTGGTGATGGTCGCGATTAGCGAAAAGAGCCCGAAACGCGTGCCGGCGCTGAAAGTGAAGCTCAAGGATTCGCCGGTCTACGTCGGTGTGAACAAGAACGAGCCGGCGCTGCTGGATAAGGTCAACCAGATCCTCGTGACTGCCAGGACTGACGGCGCACTGGAAAAAAATGCCCTGACCTGGCTGAAAGAACCGCTGCCGGCCGATCTCTGATTCGGCGCGCTGGAGACGTTTTATGGCTTATCAGTTCGATTTCCTGCCGGTGGTGAACAACACCGATCTGTTACTGCGCGGTGCGTTGTTCACCCTTGAGCTGACCGCCATCGGCGCTGTGCTCGGCGTGGGGCTGGGCATCGTCGGGGCGTTGGTGCGGGCGTGGAACATCCGGCCTTTCGCGGGGATTTTCGCGGTCTACGTCGAGTTGATCCGCAACACGCCATTCCTGGTGCAGTTGTTTTTCATCTTCTTCGGCTTGCCATCACTGGGCGTGCAGATCTCCGAATGGCAGGCAGCGGTGCTGGCGATGGTCATCAACCTCGGCGCCTATTCGACCGAGATCATCCGCGCCGGCATCCAGGCGATCCCCCGGGGTCAGCTGGAAGCCGCGGCGGCACTGGCGATGACACGTTTCGAAGCGTTCCGCCATGTAGTGTTGCTACCGGCACTGGGTAAAGTCTGGCCGGCCCTGAGCAGCCAGATCATCATCGTCATGCTCGGCTCGGCGGTGTGCTCGCAGATTGCTACGGAGGAGCTGAGCTTCGCCGCCAACTTCATTCAGTCGCGCAACTTTCGCGCTTTTGAAACCTACGCGCTGACCACGCTGCTGTACCTGTGCATGGCACTGCTGATCCGGCAATTGCTGAACTGGATCGGCCAGCGGTTCATCGCAAGGAGCAGCCGATGAGCGACTTCACCTTCTGGGACATCGTGCGCAACCTGCTCACCGGCCTGCAATGGACGCTGGCGCTGTCGCTGGTGGCGTTCATTGGCGGCGGGCTGATCGGCTTGCTGATCATGGTCATGCGCATCTCGAAAAAATCCCTGCCGCGCAGTTTCGCCCGCACGTACATCGAGCTATTCCAGGGCACGCCGTTGTTGATGCAGCTGTTTCTGGTGTTTTTCGGTGTAGCACTGGCAGGACTGGAGATTTCGCCGTGGATGGCGGCGGCGATCGCGCTGACGTTGTTCACCAGCGCCTACCTGGCGGAGATCTGGCGCGGTTGCGTCGAATCGATCCCGAACGGCCAATGGGAGGCTTCATCGAGCCTGGCGCTGAACCCGCTGGAGCAACTGCGCTACGTCATCCTGCCGCAGGCCCTGCGCATCGCCGTGGCGCCGACCGTGGGTTTCTCGGTGCAAGTGGTCAAAGGCACCGCCGTTACCTCGATCATCGGCTTCACCGAGCTGACCAAGACCGGCGGCATGCTCGCCAACGCCACCTTCGAACCCTTCATGGTCTACGGCCTCGTCGCCCTCGGCTACTTCCTGCTCTGCTACCCCTTGTCGCTCAGTGCGCGCTACCTGGAAAGGAGACTGCATGCCTCTGCTTAGAATTTCCGCCCTGCATAAATACTACGGCGACCATCATGTGCTCAAAGGCATCGACCTGAGCATCGAGGAAGGCCAGGTGGTGGCGATCATCGGCCGCAGTGGCTCGGGCAAATCGACCTTGCTGCGCACCCTCAATGGCCTGGAGTCGATCAACGACGGCGTGATCGAAGTCGACGGCGAATACCTCGACGCCGCCCGCGCCGATCTGCGCAGCCTGCGGCAAAAAGTCGGCATGGTGTTCCAGCAGTTCAACCTGTTCCCGCACCTGACCGTGGGGGAGAACGTGATGCTGGCGCCACAGGTGGTGCAGAAAGTGCCCAAGGCCAAGGCAGCAGAGTTGGCGCGGGAGATGCTGGAACGGGTTGGCCTGGGGGAAAAATTCGATGCCTTCCCGGATCGGTTGTCCGGCGGGCAGCAACAGCGGGTGGCGATTGCCCGTGCCCTGGCGATGTCACCGAAAGTGTTGCTGTGCGACGAAATCACCTCGGCGCTGGACCCGGAACTGGTCAACGAAGTGTTGAGCGTGGTCCGGCAACTGGCCAGGGAAGGCATGACGCTGATCATGGTCACCCACGAAATGCGCTTCGCCCGGGAGGTTGGGGATAAGTTGGTGTTCATGCATCAAGGCAAGGTGCATGAGGTTGGGGACCCGAAAGTACTGTTCGCCAATCCGCAGACGGCGGAGCTGGCGAATTTCATCGGGACGGTCGAGGCGGGAAATTGAGTCATTGTGGCGAGGGGGTTTACCCCCGTTGGGCTACGAAGTAGCCCTGAAACCTTTCCACCGAGTATCAATGACACACTGCGCTGAATGGCTTTGGGGCCGCTTCGCGGCCCAACGGAGGTAAACCCCCTCGCCACAGGAGCTGTATTGGATCAATGCATTGAACACTGCGCGTTGGCGGCAGCCTTTGATCGTGGCACGATGTCGAGGTTATCGACCGAGACCCCCGACCATGCCGCAATCCCAAGCCAAGAATCTGTCCCTGATCGCCGCAATCGACCTGGGCTCCAACAGCTTTCACATGGTCGTGGCCAAGGCCCAGAACGGCGAGATCCGTATTCTCGAGCGCCTCGGGGAGAAGGTTCAGCTGGCCGCTGGCATCGACGAAGATCGCCACCTCAACGAAGAATCGATGCAGCGCGGCCTCGACTGCCTCAAGCGCTTCGCCCAACTGATCAACGGTATGCCCGCCGGTGCCGTTCGCATCGTCGGCACCAACGCCTTGCGTGAAGCCCGCAACCGCGCCGAATTCATCCGTCGCGCCGAAAAAATTCTCGGCCACCCGGTGGAAGTCATTTCCGGTCGTGAAGAAGCACGCCTGATCTACCTCGGCGTGTCCCACACCCTCGCCGACACCCCGGGCAAGCGCCTGGTGGCTGATATCGGCGGCGGCAGCACCGAATTCATCATTGGCCAGCGCTTCGAACCGCTGTTGCGCGAAAGCCTGCAGATGGGTTGCGTCAGCTACACCCAGCGCTATTTCAAGGACGGCAAGATCACCCCGGCCCGTTATGCCCAGGCTTACACCGCGGCGCGACTGGAGATCATGAGCATCGAGCACGCCCTGCACCGCCTGACCTGGGATGAAGCCATCGGCTCCTCGGGCACCATCCGCGCCATAGGTCTGGCACTGAAGGCTGGCGGCCACGGCACCGGCGAGGTCAACGCCGAAGGCCTGGCCTGGCTCAAGCGCAAACTGATCAAGCTGGGCGACGTCGAGAAAATCGATTTCGAAGGGATCAAGCCGGATCGCCGGGCGATTTTCCCGGCGGGCCTGGCGATCCTCGAAGCGATCTTCGACTCCCTCGAACTGCAACGCATGGATCACTGCGAAGGCGCCCTGCGTGAAGGCGTGCTCTATGACCTGCTGGGCCGCCATCATCACGAGGACGTGCGCGAGCGCACCCTCACTTCGCTGATGGAGCGCTACCACGTCGATCAGGAACAGGCGGTTCGGGTCGAGCGCAAGGCGTTGCATGCGTTCGACCAGGTGGCCAAAGACTGGGATCTGGAGGACGGCGTCTGGCGCGAACTGCTCGGCTGGGCGGCCAAGGTCCATGAAGTGGGCCTGGACATCGCTCACTACCAGTACCACAAGCATGGCGCCTACCTGATCGAGCACTCCGACCTCGCCGGGTTCTCCCGGGAAGACCAGTTGATGCTCGCGCTACTGGTGCGCGGCCACCGACGCAACATCCCCAAGGACAAGTTCGCCGATTTCGGCGATGACGGCACCAAGCTGATTCGCCTGTGCGTGCTGCTGCGCTTTGCGATCCTGTTCCACCACATCCGTGGCACCCAGCAAATGCCCCAGGTGGAACTGAACGCCAATGGCAACAGCCTGGAAGTGGTGTTCCCGGAGAACTGGCTGGACGAAAACCAACTGACCCAGGCCGACTTTGAAATCGAAGCGCAATGGCTGACACGGGTCGACATCGTGTTGACCGCTCGCTGAAACAGGCTCGTTGAAAACGAAATGGCGATCCATACGGATCGCCATTTTCCCCTCCAGTTACATTGATCCTCTCGCAAGCTGTTTCGGAATCAAAACCATCTCCCGAACAGCAAATATCGATGAAATCCCGCCAAACATGTACTAACCACTAAGGTGGCTGCCAGCGTTCGAGGTAAAGGATGCAGGCCTATTCGGGTGTGCATCCAGTTAAAACTGGATGTATCGAGCGCTGAATTTGATTGTAGATTGTCACGTAACGAACTAGCCGAGCTTCATTAGAACATAGCCAAACGATACCAAAATTGCACAACCAAAGAGCATCACTGCGTCAATTTGCAGAAGTCGCTTGAGATGAGGAGGGAATTTTTTAATATCGACAGGATCCACATCTCCGATGCGAATGTAGGCTTTCGACCACAACACCATGCCCCCAATTTTGTTGGTCAATACGAATCGTCCAAACCAACCCTGATCCCTCCATCTCATTCCCCAGATATGGATGTAGCGACTATTGTTCAAGGCTTGAATCATAGTGTCCAGGTGGCGCTGGCTCAGGTACAGACTGAATACGATATGCACAGCCCCCACCAGGATCGGGCCAGCCAGTAACCAGAAAGCGAACCAGGATGTACGAAACTCTTCCCCCATCATTTCTGCGTTTTCTCGTACAAAATCTCACCAGCAAGCTCACCACCTTCACCAACATATGCCCCACCCGCCCATGCTCCAACTCCTATCACTGCAGCAACGCATACAACTCCTCCAACTACTGTGGATACTCCCAGGGCGACGCAGATCGGGCCAGCGGTGCGCTGGGCAATTCCCGCACCTACAACGCTACCAACTGTGCCTCCCACAAATTTGCCTCCCTCAGTAAATTTCACTTTTTTGCAGGCTGTTCCAGAATCACCAACGCAAACTTCCTGAACAGCAAGCAACGAAGAAACTCCACCAATACCAATACCGATGTAACCCCCCGCCTGCATGTACTTTGCAGCACGACTGATCGCGCTCACGTGATTGGAATACCCAGGTATCGGCCCCGGCGCACCAGCCTTGTCCCAGCGGTGCACCAAGCTGCGAGTGGAAATGCCAAGGGCCGTTTTCAATTTGGGGTGATCGCCCAAGGTAGTCTGGCCACGCAGGCGAGTGGAATTCAGCAGATGTGCATCCAACTGGGTCAGCAGGTGCTTGCGATCGGCGAAGAACGATGGCGACCGCAGATGGCCGTGCTGACGATAATTGTCCTGATGCAGGCGCTCGATGTCTTGAAGGATGTCGCGCAAGCTGGCTAGGTGTTTTTCCAACACCACCGCGCCAACGCCAAGCCAGGTCGACGTATCACCGGTAAAAATGGCGATCTCGGCCGCATGAAGATGCATGAAGTCGGCTTCTTGCGGTGTCAGCGGGTCAAGGGCGGTCTTGACCTCTTGTGCGACCCGCATCAATTGGGCTTCCTGATAGGTACAGGAAGTGTTGTTCGGATCGCTCAGGACGATCATCGAACCCGCCTTGATATCCCCTGTACCGGGGTTGAGCGCCTGAAATTTACTCATTACGGCAGCAGAGCGAGAAGGAAACAGCGTGGCTTCCAGCTGTTCGCGGGTCATGCTGTTGGGGACGACGTAAAAGCCCGGCTCCGCCACATCGGCTGTGCTGAATGCTGTTGGCGCTGGTTGGTTGGACGGCGCAAAAGAGGACTGTTGCGGCGCTGTCGAGTGCGGGGTTGTCGCAGGCGCGCTCATCTGAGCGGCCTGCGGTGCAGGCCTTGCGGTATTCCCGTAGATAGCGGTGAGTACCGAGGGGATCAGTTGCGCCTTGCAAGGGCAATTGCTGTAGCTATCCAGCGTGCCCGCCATGTGTTTGCCATGGCTGATAATGTGCGATATACCGCCGACGATCTGGTAAATCCCCTCACTCTTTCCGCAGGTTACCCTGTCGCCTTCCTTGGCATGGGCGATGCCATACAGCATGATCCGGGTATCACCATCCAGGACGGTGCCACCGCAGGTGGTCTTGTCGTTCAGGCCGATGAAGTAACCTTTGCTCATTGGTTGTTTTCCTTTTCATCCGATCGGGTCCAGGATGTTCCGACCATTGGTTGCGACCATCACTGCGTGAGTACCACCTACTAAGGCACTCAGCTCGACATGCATACGAGCTATGCGGGTGGTCACGTGTGAATAGTGCGATGGACGCTAACAACGTCGCGATCCCGGCGGCAGGGCCGACATGCGGATAAGGAAATTTCGCCTAAGAAAATCAAACTTTTCCTACGACAACATATCGAGAAGGTGTTTCCAGAGGTGGCAGTCCATCATCCAACCACATGATCCGTGGTAAGCGCCCCCATGGTATGCAAAGAACTTTCTCCGCCACCAATTTGTTTCGCACACAAAAAAGGCGATCCCGAGGGATTAATGCCGATCAGTTAAGCCTTCTCGCTTGACCTTTGGCCGCAAGAAATCAAAATCCGATGCCTGTACTGGCATCGGATTTTTTTATGCGTCTCGCTCGGGCACTGGAACTGACCCACAACATCGCC